>JALOTV010000278.1 GCA_025457685.1 Opitutaceae bacterium | reverse complement strand
GTGCCCGAGGGCTGGGCCGCCCTCCTGCGACGCTGCACCGTTCTGGGCCTGCGAATCGACGACCCGTGGGACCGCGACTACCCCGAGTTGGAATCTCCGCTCACCGCCTACGATCCGCTCGGCGGCCGCCTCGTCACCCTGGGCCGCAGCCACGCCGAACGCGCCGCCCACGCCCGCTGGCGCGAGGCCCGCGACGCCTCCTTCGCCGCCTGGTTTCCCGACCCGTTCTCCCGCCACGTCGTCGCCACCGACGAAAACCGTCTCGACGCCCTCGTGCGTTTCTTCCGCCGCCGCGAGGGCGCCCGCTGATCCGCCGATGCCCCCGCCCGCCGCACTCGCGTTTTTTCCGCTGGCCCTTGCCGACCTCCGCTTCGGCCAGCACCAGCTCGCCGAGCCGGCCTGGCTCCTCGCCCTGCTCATCCTGCCCCTGCTCGCCTGGGGCCGTCGCCGCCGCTCCGTATCGGTAAACTTGATACCGTTCGCCGCCGCCTGGGCCGCCCCGCGCCCGCCCGCCTCCCGCCGCTGGCCGCTCTGGTGCGCCGGCCTCGCCGCCGTGTTGCTCGTGGTCGCGCTCGCCCGCCCCCAACGCATCGACGACCGCCGCATCATCCGCGGCGAGGGCTACGACCTCATCCTCGCCCTCGACCTCTCCACCTCCATGTATGCGGAGGACAGCGTGATCGACGGCCGCCGGGTCAACCGGCTCGAGGCCCTCAAACCCATCCTCGAGGCCTTCATCCGCCAGCGCCCGTCCGACCGCATCGGCTTCGTCGCCTTCGCCGGTCGCGCCTACACCCTCGCCCCCCTCACCCATGACCACGGCTGGCTCGCCCGCCAGATCGCCCGCCTCCGCATCGGACTCATCGAGGACGGCACCGCCATAGGCGACGGCCTCGGCCTCGCCCTCACCCGCCTCGCCCGCGCCCGCGCCGACGCCGGCTCCGATGCCCCGCGCGCCGGCTCCTTCGTCATCCTCCTCACCGACGGCGCCAACAACCGCGGCCAACTCGCCCCCGCCCAGGCCGCCGCCCTCGCCAAGTCCCAGGGCGTCCCCGTTTACACCATCGGCGTCGGCCGCGACGGGCTCGTGCCCTTCCCCGTCATCGACGAGTCCGGCCGCCGCGTCGGCACGCGCAACGTGCCCTCCGATCTCGACACCGCCGCCCTCCGCGAGCTCGCCCAGACCACCGGCGGCAAGTTTTTCCGCGCCGACGATCCCGCCGCCGCCACCGAGGCCTTCGCCGCCATCGACCGCGCCCAAAAGATCACCTTCGACCAGACCACGCGCATCCTCGCCACCGAGCTCTTCGCCTGGCCCGCCTCCGCCGGCGGCCTTCTTCTGCTCTGCGCCCTGCCCGCCCTGCTACGCCGCCGCCCATGAGTTTCCTCCACCCGACGCTCCTATGGCTCCTGCTCGTGCCCGCCGCCGCCCTGCTGCTCACCCTCCGCGCCGGCCGCGCCGCCGCCCCCGCGTATCCAAAAATCTCCCACGCATCTTTCCTCCCTCGCCAGTCGTCCTTGGTCCTTGGTCATTCCGCCCGGTCCCGCCGGCCGCTCGCCGCCATCCTCGCCCTCGCCTTCCTCGTGCTCGCCCTCGCCCGCCCCCAAGGCGCCGCGCTCGAGACCCCGCAGCTCACCGAGGCGCGCGACGTGCTCGTCGCCGTGGACGTGTCGCGATCCATGCTCGCCGGCGATGTCACGCCCGACCGGCTCTCCCGCGCCCGCCTGCTCGTGCGCAGCCTCGCCGACGAACTCCAGGGCGAGCGCCTCGGCCTCCTGCCCTTCGCAGGCACCGCCTTTCTGCAAAGTCCGCTCTCCGCCGACTATGAGATTTTCCGCACCTTTCTCGACGAGCTCGGCCCCGACATGATTCCCGCCGGCGGCAGCGATTTCACCGCCCTGCTCACCGCCGCCGACGAAGCCTTCGGCCCCGCCGATTCCGATTCTCAGGTTTCAGGTCTCAGGTCTCAGCCCTCCCCCGCGCCCGCCGCCGATCGTTTCCTAGTCGTGCTCAGCGATGGCGAAGCCCAGGACGAATCCTGGCGACCCGTCGCCCAAAAACTCGCCGAGCGCGGCGTGCGGGTGCTCGCCCTCGGGCTGGGCACGGCCGAAGGCGCCATGATCCCCGATGCCAAGGGCGGCCTGGTCAAAGACGCGGCCGGTGCCGTCGTGCTCTCCCGCCTGGAGGCCGGCACCCTGCAGGAACTCGCCCGCCTCACCGACGGCGCCTACCGCGACGCCTCCGCATGGGTTGATCTGCCCGCCTTGCTGCGCGATACCGTCGCCCGCGGCCGTGCCGCCCGTGTCGAGACCTCGTCCGCCCCGCGCCGCGCCGAACTCTTCGCGTGGTTTTTGGCCCCGGCCCTCGGCCTGCTCGCCCTCTCGCTGCTGCGCGAATTCCCGGTCACCCCTCGCCAGGCCGCCACGCGCGTATCCATTCCGTCGATACCCGTGCGACACGCCTCCGCCCTTTCGCTCTTCCTCGCCATCGCCGCCTCGCTGCCCGCCGCAGAGCCCGCCCCACCCCCGCCCGATCCCTTGGTCGAGCTGGTCGGGCGGCTGTCCGCCGCCGAAGCGCTCTCCGCCGCCGATCTCGCCGCCTTTGCCGAGCTCACCGCCTCCCGGGGCGAGACCGCCCGCGCCCGCCCCGACGCAGGCCCCTTCCCCGAGGGAGCCGTGCGCGATGCCCTCGCCGCCGCGGCCCAAGGCCTCGCCACCGCGCCCACCGCAGCCGACTGGCGCGGCATCCGTTCGCGTCTGGAGGCCCTGCTTGCCCCGCCACCGCAAAAGCCCAATCCCGACAAATCCGACGAGCAGAAAAACGAGGAGCCAAACAAGCAGGACGCCTCCGACTCTTCGTCCAAATCCGAATCCGGCCAAAACCAGCCGCCCCAGCAGCAAGACTCCGGCGACCCCAAGTCATCCGACTCCGATTCTTCCTCCTCGGGCGCGCCCTCCGACCAAGCGCCCACCGATACGTCGAAACCGTCCTCCGACGCCCTCGGCGACCTCTCGGAAAAACCCGACTCGACCAAAAACACTCCCGCCCCGTCCGAGCAGCCACCGCCTGAAGACACCCCCACCCAGAAAGCCGGCGGCGTCTCCGCGTCCGGCCGCCCCGAGGGCGAAAAGACCGAGTCCGCCACCACCGCCGATCCCGCGCTCGCCTTGCCCCAGCAACGGCTAGACAGCGTGCGCCGCGCCGACGCCCCCGCGCGCCTCTACCAACTCCTCCAAGACGCCGAGACCCCGCCCGATTCCGAACGCCGCGCCCCCGGCGCGCCCACCCGCGACTGGTAACCCGTTTTCGTCCGACATGCCCCGTTCGCTTTTCCCTCTTCTCCGTTCGCTTCTGCTCGTCGCCGTCCTAGCCGCCGTGTGCGCCCGCGCCCAGTCCGTGCGATGGGAACCCGCCGGCGGCTCCCTCGCACGCGAGCAGATCTCCGCCCTTCGTCTCGTGTTCCAGGACGCCGAGCCCTCCGACACGCCCACGCTCCCCGCCACGCCCGGCCTCGTCGTCGAGCCCAACCCAGCCCGCTCCGAGCAAAGCACGTTCAACGTCACCTTCGGCTCCCAGGCCGTCCGCCAGCGCACCATCACCTACACCTACCGCGTGCGCCCCACCCTCGCCGACGGCGAGATCCGCGTGCCCGCGTTCACCGTCGAGACCGACAACGGCACGCTCACCGTCCCCGCCGCCACTTTCAGCCTCGCCAACGCCACCGTCGGCCAGTCCGCCCTTCCGCTCGATCAAATCGCGTCCGCCCGCTTCACCCCGCCCGCCGCCGCCATCTGGGCCGGCGAGGTCTTCAAGCTCACCCACACCCTCGACGTGGATCGCCGCTACGCCACCAACAGCATCCTCGCCGCGCCGCTACAGTGGACCGCCACCCCGCTCATCGCCGAGGAGTGGTCCAAGCCCGTCGGTGCCGAGACCTCGCGCAACGGCCAGGCCCGCCTGCTCGTCACCAACGAGACGCGCGCCATCGCGCCCGACGCCGCATCGTCCCTCCCCCTGCCCCCCGCCACCCAGCTCGTCAACCTACCCACCGGCTCCGCCTCGCCCTTTTCGCTCTTTGGCGGCTCCACCTTCGAGCAATTCACCATCACTTCCGCGCCCGCCACCCTGCTCGTCCGTCCCCTGCCCTCGCCCGCCCCCGCGGACTTCGCCGGCGCGGTCGGCCGCTTCAC
>JALOTV010000040.1 GCA_025457685.1 Opitutaceae bacterium | reverse complement strand
CGCGTTGTGGTCGATCAGATCGAGCAGGCGTCCCGGCGTCGCGACGAGCAGGTCGGCGCCGCCGCCGAGCGCCATCATCTGCGGATTGATCGACAGCCCACCGACCGCGACGAGCGTCTTGAGCGGTTGCGGCAGATAGCGGGCGTAGCGCCGCACCGACTCCACGACCTGCGTCGCGAGCTCGCGCGTCGGCACAAGGATGAGCGCGCTGACGAAGCGTCCCGAAGGCCGCCGCGACTCGGCAAGTTTTTGCACGATGGGCAACGCGAAGGCGGCGGTCTTGCCCGAGCCAGTCTGCGCCGAGGCCCAGACATCACGGCCCTTCAGGACAGCAGGGATCGCCGACGCCTGGATCGGCGTGGGCGCCTCGTAATGCCACGCCGCGACGGCGCGCTGCAACGGTTCGGAAAGGCCAAGGGAAGCGAACGACATCGGCGCAGGCTGAACACCTTTGCCCGCGATGCCACGAAATGTTTCGGCCAATCCGCGACCCGCCCCGAACGCGCGGCGCGCCTGTGCGTCGCTCAAAACAAAGCGGCCGACCCCGCGAAGGATCGGCCGCTAGATGGGCGAGGCGCATTACCCGCCCGCGTGGCGTTACAGCCGGCCCTCGATCAACCCGAGCGGCAGCGCCTCGGGCTGCTCGGGGCGCGACACGATCTCGATGCTAGCGCCGGTCTTGGAGGATTTTTCGAAAGAGTGCATGACCTCGAGCGCGTGGTAGGCGAGCGCGCCGCTTGCGCGGTGCTTGCGCTTGCCGCCGCTGAGGATCGCGTAGGCCAGATCCGCCGCGCCGATGCTGCGCGAATTCATCAGGTAGCGGTGGCTCATCGCCTGCGGCTGCCACTCCTTGGTCGAGGGCGTCCACAGCTGGATCGGTCCACCAAAGGTGTTGGGATCGGGCGCCTTCATCGAGCCCTCGGTGCCATAGAGCTCGATCGGGCTGTGACCGTGGGCATACACGTCGAAGGAGATCGTGGCGGTGATGACCGCGCCGGAGTGAAACTCGAGCGAGCCCGAGTAGTGCGTCGGGATCTGCACCGGCAGCACCTTGCCAAACTGCTCCTTGCACGTGGCGATGCGATTCTCGAAGGCCTTGCTCGTGATCGCGCTGACACGATTCACCGGGCCGAGCAGATGCACCAGCGCGGTCACGTAGTAGGGGCCCATGTCGAACATCGGGCCTGCGCCGTTCTCGTAGAAAAAGGCGGGATTCGGGTGCCAGCTCTCGGGACCGCGGCTCATCATGAAGGCCGTGCCGCCGACCACTTTGCCCAGCCAACCGTCGTCGATCAGCTTGCGACAGGTCTGGAAACCGCCGCCCTCCTCCAGGCTCACCGCGAGCGGCTTCTCGCTGTGCACGTGCTTGCCGGCGGCCAGCGCCGCGAGGCTGATCTGGGCGTGCACCGCCGGGATGGTGAGGTTGATCACCAACTGCACGTCGGGATTGGCGAGGAGTTCGTCCACGGTCTGCGCCTTGCAGCCGTTCTCCGCCGCCTTCGCCTCGGCGGCCGCCATGTTGAGGTCAGCGCACGCGACGACCTTGAGCACTTCGAAGAGCTTCGCGCCGTTGAAGTAGGCCTGCGAGATGTTGCCGCAGCCGATGATGCCTAGTCCGATTTTTTGAGACATGTGAAAAGGTGGGGAGGGTTTATTTGGTGCCCCGGGCGATGTTCCGGGACGTGAGGTAACGATAACTATCCCGGATGGCCTGCATCATGTCGCCCTCGAAACTATCGAGCTCGACCGCGAGGTAGTCGGCATGGTGCGCGGCCTTGGCCGCCGCGACGAGACCCACCTGCCCCGTGCCGGCGGCGCGAAACGGTATCGACTCGCTCACCATGACCTTGCCGCTCTCCGTCTCCGCCTCGGCAAACGCGGCCTTGTTCGACACGATGCCATCCTTGAAGTGCAGCACCTTGCCGCGCGCGCCGATCTCGGTGATAAACGCCGCCGGATCGAGCCCGGCCCGGGCGACCCAAAACACATCGGCCTCGAACACGACAGACTCGGGCGTGTTTTCCAAAAACACCTGGTAGGCGCGACGGCCCTCCACGACGGCGAGATCCCAGTCGTGGTTGTGGTAGCCGATGCGCAGCCCGTGCGGAGCCAGATTCGCCGCCGCCTCGCAGTAGAGCTCCGCCATCGCCTTCACCTTGTCGAGCGAAGTGAAGTGCTCGCGAAACTTCGGCGGGCAGCCGGTGATGAGATACTGGTGCCCCATGAGCAGCGCCTCGTCGATGATCGCGTTTTTGTTGTCCCCCACCGGCAGGCCGATGTGGGCGGTGGGCGCCTTGAGCCCTAGTTCTTGGAAAAGCTTCGCCGCTTCCTTCGCGGTCGTGCCGGGATAGCCCGCCGGCTCCACATGGCCAAAGCCGGTCGCGGCGATGGCGCGGATCGTGCCGGCGTAATCCTGTTTCGCGAGGTCGCGAACGCTGTAAAGCTGAACGGTGATGTGCGGTGTCATGGGTGGTCGGGTGCGATGGCTAGCTTGTCAAAAGCTACGTGAGGGGTTCACGCTTACGACAATAGCAGATCGAAATCGGGATGCGAATTGACTAAATCTATGAACCGCTGGCGAAACCTACCCCTGCGCCTCGCCCGCGTGGGCACCTACTCCAGCCCGCTGGGCGGCTCCCGCAAGCCGGCCGCGACCTCGCGCGGCGAGATCCTCTTCGAGGTCATCCTCGAGGGCAGCGTGTATGGCTTGGAAACCGAGCCCGTGCTTCATGGGGAAGGCGCGGTGTTTTGCCACCGCGACGGCCAGCTCTCCGTCTCGGATTCTCCGCCCGAAAGCTACTACACCTGCCTCGTCGTCTGGTTTGAGGGTGCGCGCGGCGGCTTTCCCGACGATTGGCCGAGGTGTTTCCAATGGAAGGACCGCAAATCGCTCCACGCCTTCGCGGCCGAGATGCTGCAGGCCTTTCACTTCGCCGCGTTAGATCGCGACGTGATCGGACGGCTCATCCTTTCGCGCCTGGAATTTGAGCTAGAGCGTTCGCGCGCTCTCGCCCGCTCGCAGAGCCTGCACCCGCAGCTCGTGCTCGCGACCGACTTTATCAACCGCAACTACGCCCGCGCCCTTTCGCTGGAAGACATCGCGCGGGCGGGCGGCGTCAGCGTGTCGCACCTGCACATGCTGTTTCGCACCCACCTCGGCGAGACGCCGCATCAATACCTGATCCAAAAACGCCTCCGAATCGCCGGCCACGCCCTCGCCACCGGCAACCAGCCGATCAAAACGGTCGCCGCCGAAGTGGGCTACCCCAACGCGGAAAACTTTTGCCGCGCCTTCCGACGTTTTTTCGGGCGCTCCGCCTCGGAGTATCGCCAGGCCTATTTCCGCTGAAACTTCCGGCCGTCACGGCGACGTCACCGGCTGCCCCGCAGCCTTCCACGCCGAGAAAGCGCCCGCGTTGCTCACCGTGAATTTTTCCGCCGCCAGCACCCGCCCCGCGATGCCGGACCGGTTGCCCGAGCGACAATACAGGATCAGCTCCTTACCGGCCTGCGCCTCCAGCACGGGGCGCCATTTTTCCCGCGCCCCCTGAAGATCGCTAAGGGGCAAAAGAAGCGCCCCCTTGACCACACCATCGCGCCACTCGCCCGGCTCGCGCACGTCGATGAGCACCGCCGTGCCGGCCGCCACCCGTCGTGCCGCCTCTTCCGGAGAGATCACATCGCCGGCCAGCGCACGCTGGGCGATGAACGCCAACACGAGGAGTCCGAGTCCGATAAGCAGATAGGTTTTCATAAAGGAAGTGTAGGCGAGTGATCGCGATCGCGGTCCATTTTCAGACCGCAGGCGGCGCGTGAGGTTCGGCGTGTTCGTTGGCCATGAAATACAGGATAGGCACTGCCATCCGGCTGATGAGCAGCGAGGCGATTTCTCCAAACATGAGGCTGATCGCCAAGCCTTGGAAGATCGGGTCGGCGAGGATCACGCTCGCGCCGACGATCACCGCCAGCGCGGTCAGCAGCATGGGGCGAAACCGCACCGCGCCGGCCTCCACCACCGCCTCGCGCAGCGGCAATCCGTGCGCGCGCCGCAGTTCGATGAAGTCCACCAGAATGATGGAGTTTCGCACCACGATGCCCGCGCCGGCCATGAATCCGATCATCGAGGTGGCGGTGAAAAACGCGCCGAGTGCCCAGTGCGCCGGCAAAATTCCGATGAGCGAAAACGGTATCGCGGCCATCACGATCAAGGGCGTGCCGTAGCTCTTGAACCACCCCACCATGAGCATCGCGATGAGCAGCAACACGGCGGCAAAAGCCATCCCGAGGTCGCGAAAAACCTCCAGCGTGATGTGCCACTCCCCGTCCCACTTCAGCGCCGGACCAAGATCTTCGTCCGGCACGTTCAGATGATAGACCGGCAAACGCTCCGACGTTCCGCCAAAGCGCCGTGCATCGATTTCGGCCAGGCCGAGGTGCAGCGGGATCAAGGCGTAGGCCGGACTCTCTATTTCGCCCGCCACATCCGCCGTCACGTAGGTGACCGGCTTGAGGTTTTTCCGGTAAAGCGAGCGCGGCGTTTCCTCGGAGCGCAGGCTGACCAGTTCCGACAAGGCCACCGGCTCGGCATCCGGTCGCAAGGCGGACCGCACGCCAAGCGCGAGCAGCGCGGCGGGATCAGCCCGGTCCGCCGCAGCCAGTTCGAGGATAACCGGCACGTCTTCGCGCTCGGACGGAAGGTGGAGCAAGCCCACCGCCCTGCCCTGCGCGCCCAGCGCCAGGGTTTGCGCGATGTCGGCCTCGGTGACGCCGTGCAGCGCCGCCTTCTCCTCATCGACCACGTAGCGAATCCGCGGCTGCGCATCCTCCACATACCAATCGATGTCCACCACGCCCTTCGCCTGCTCGAATCGCGCGCGCACTTCGCGGGCCAGCGCGAGGCGCTGAGCCTCGTCGGGGCCGTAGATTTCGGCCACGAGCGACTGCAACACGGGCGGGCCCGGTGGCACCTCCGCCACCGCCACCACCGCCCCGTGGCGGGCCGCGATGGGCGCCACCAACTCGCGCGTTCGCTTCGCGATGGCATGACTCTGGTCGGCCCGTTCGTCCTTGGGCACGAGGTTCACTTGGATATCCGCCACATTCGGCCCGCGTCGCATGAAGTAGTGGCGGACGAGTCCGTTGAAATTAAACGGCGAAGCCGTGCCGGCGTAGATCTGGTAATCGCGCACCTCGGGCTGGGTGCGCAGCGCCGCCGCCATCTCTAACGCGATGCGCGCGGTCTGCTCGAGCGTGGTGCCCTCGGGCGTGTTCAGGATGATCTGAAACTCCGACTTGTTGTCGAAGGGCAGCATTTTGATCGTCACCAGACCGGCCGGCACCAGCGCGAGCGCGCCAGCCAACAGCGCCGCGATCCCGCCCAGAAAAGCCCAACGCCACTTCGCTTTCGCGAGCAAGGGATCCATCACCCGATGATAGAGACGGGTAAACCAATCGGAGGGCGCGTGGTCGGCGTCGCCATGCGCCTCGTGTGCCTGGCTCATGCCGCTGGCAAGACTCGCCGCGCGCCGCCTCAGCACACGCACCGCCGCCCAGGGCGTAATCGTAAACGCGATCACGAGCGAAAAAAGCATGGCCGCCGTCGAGCCGATCGGAATGGGCCGCATGTAGGGCCCCATCAGCCCGCCGACGAAGGCCATCGGCAAAATCGCCGCGATCACCGCCCACGTGGCGAGCACGGTGGGATTGCCCACCTCGTCCACCGCCTCGAGCGCCACCTGGGCGAGAGACTTGTCCTGCGAGCCGGGGAGCCGGCGGTGCCGCACGATGTTTTCCACCACCACGATGGCGTCATCCACCAGGATGCCGATGGAGAAGATCAGCGCGAACAACGTGATCCGGTTCAGCGTGTAGCCGTAGAGGTAGAAAACCAGCAGCGTGAGCGCGAGCGTCGCCGGAATGGCCAGCAGCACCACGAGAGATTCCTTCCAGCCGAGGAACAGCAGGATGAGCAGCGCCACGCCGAACACCGCGATGCCCATGTGCAGCAGCAGTTCGTTGCTCTTCTCAGCCGCGGTGTGGCCGTAATCCCGCGTGATCGTCACCTCCACGTCGGCCGGCAGCCACGTGCCGCGCAACGCATCCACTTTCGCCAGCACACGATCCACCACCGCGATCGCGTTGGCCCCGGGTCGCTTGGCCAGGCTGATCGTCACCGCCGGCTCCAGCTCCGCGTCACGCGCGCCGTGCAACACGATGTCGGACGGCTCGGTCGCGGTGTCGCGCAGCGTGGCCACCTCGCGCAAGAAAACCGGCCGCCCGTCAAACACCCCCACCACGATCGCGGCGGCGTCCTCCGCGTCGCGTAAAAATTCTCCCGCCTCCAGCGCGACCTCACGGTTGCCGAAGGGGCGCGAACCCGCCGGCGCCACACGGTTGGCCGCCTGCAAGACAGGCGCCACGTCCGCCGCGGTCAACCCGCGCGCGGCCAGCGCGGCCGGGTCTAGCTCGATGCGAAGCGCCCGCCGCGTGCCACCGATCACCGTGGTCTCCGCCACCTCGGGCACGGCTTTTAGCACCTCTTCCAACTGCACTACCAGACGTCGCAGCTCGAGGTGGTCGCGACTGCGGCTGTGCAGCGTCAGCGCGAGGATGGGAACATCGTCGATCGTGCGCGGTTTCACCAAGGGCGCGGAGGCGCCGGGCGGGATGCGGTCCGCATGCATCTGCAATTTCTGGTTCAGCCGAACGAGGGCCGCCTCGATTTCGGTGCCGACCAAAAACCGCACCACGATCATCGCCTGGCCGGGCGAACTCGTGCTGTAGAGGTATTCCACGCCGGGTATTTCCCAGAGCAGTTTCTCCACCGGCACGGTCAGGCGCGACTCGACCTCGGCGGGCGAGGCTCCGGGCATCGCGACCAAGACGTCCACCATGGGCACTTTGATCTGCGGCTCCTCCTCGCGCGGCAGCTTCCACACCGCGAACAACCCCAAAATCACCGAAGCGATGACCGCGATGGGCGTGAGTTTCGAGTCCACCGCCAGGGCGGCCAGCCGTCCCGCCAAACCCTGCCGTTTCCCGCCTTCGTGCGATCCGCTCATCGGCTGACCTCCGCCCGCTGTCCGTCCACGATGCCTGCCGGCGCATCCAGCACCACGAGTTCATCCGCTTCCAAACCGGAATTGATGCGCACCGCGCCGTCGGCCAGCCGCCCCGCGCTTTTCACGAGACGCATCCGCACCCGCCCCTCGTCCCACACGAACACCCGCTCCAGTTGTCCGAAGCTACGCACCGCCTCCGCGGGCACCACGAGCTCCCTGCCCTGCCCCGCCGGCCAGTTCACGCGCACAAAGTCACCGGAGCCAAAGCCCGAAGCCGCCGGCTCCAGTGCGAGCTCGGCGAAACGCGTGCGAGTGAGCGGATCGACCGCGGCGGAGATTTCGGTCAACACGCCCTGCGCGTTTGCCCCACCGGGATGCGCGACCGTGAGCTTCGCGCCCACGGCCGGCACGGGCAGTCCGCCCGGAACCTCCAACTCCACGGTCAGACCGCCCGTGCCCTCGATCGCCACAAGCGGCGTGCCCGGCATCGCCAGATCGCCCTCGCGGATCAGTTGCCGCGTGACCACGCCGCCAAACGGCGCCGTCACGCGCGTGTAAGTCTCCAGCGTGCGCGCCTCGCCCACCGCCGCCTCGGCCGCGCGCCGCCTGTCCTCCAGCGCGCGCACCGTCTCGGGCGCGGACACGCCCTGATCGCGCAACGCCGTTTCCCGCGCCTGCTCGCGCCGCACGCCCGCGAGCACCGCCTCCGCCTGGGCCAGTCGCGCCGCCACCTCGTCGGCTTCCAGCACCGCCAGCTCATCGCCGGCGGCCACCGTCTGCCCGACCACGACCGAGACCCGCGCCACCGTGCCCATCAGTTTCGCGGCCACGATGGCATGGTCACGCGCCCGCACCGTGCCAGCCACCGCCTGAGTGCGCTCACTCTCCCGAACTTCGACCCGCGCCACGCGCACGGTCACCGCCTGGTTTTCGGCGACCGGTTCCGCGTCCGGCTTTGCGCAACCCGCCACAAGCGCGAGCACACAGATCGCCGCACCCTGTCGAACATAACGAAGAGAGGCATGCATGGGAATAAAGTGACGGGGCATCGTGTCCGCGTGCTCGGCCTTAAAGCTTGGCTTTCCGCGCCCCGCAGGACCACTCCGGCGCATCCGCGCGCACCAAACCGACTTTCCGCGCCAGCCACTCCGGCGGACAAAAGCCGGTAAACGCGGACTGGATCAGGTTCAGCGCCACAAAACAGGTAAACAACAGCCACCACGGGCTGTGAAAGTGCGCCAGCGCGACGCTGAGCAACACCATGACACCGGCGAGCACTCGGATGAAGGAATCGGGTTTCATAGGATTATGATTTATTATTTGAGCATATACGCATTTACTTGAAAAAGTGTCAAGCGGTGGTTTGTCTGAACGCATGCCCGCCAAGAAAGCCCTCCTCTCCGACGACGCGCTTCAACTGGTGGCGCGGCGTTTTGCCGTGCTTGGCGAACCCATGCGCCTGCGCCTGCTCCGAGCCCTGATCGAGGGCGAAAAGTCCGTCGGCGCTCTGGCAGCCGAGACGGAGGGCACCCAGGCCAACGTCTCCCGCCATCTGCAAACTCTGGCCGAGGCGGGTCTGGTGGGCCGCCGCAAGGAAGGCCTTCAGGTTTTTTACAGCATCGCCGACCCCTCGATCTTCGACCTATGCGAACTGGTCTGCGGCAGCCTTAACCAGCAAACACGCGCTCGCGCCCGCATCTTCGCCTGAGCAGTCTGCCTGCACCCACTAAGGGCGCGCGTGGCAGGAAACGCGTTCGGCCGGCTTTGCGGCCGGACATCGCGCGACGAGGCCCCCCCTCCCGCACCCCTTCGGCCCCGCCCCACGCCTTTTCCGCTATTCGCCTTCATTGGCAAATATCGGACCGACACATCAGACAGTTTTCAGACGAAATGGATTGACGAAATGCACGCCGCAGCGATGCTGCTGTTCCCCCCACGCCACAGGTGGCCGACTTACCCCTATGTTCCCAAGTCGCGCGATCTGTTCATGCCCAAAGCCCAACACCCCAGCAGCTGCATTTTACCCATAAACCCCTAGCTAACAGAAATCTATCCCATGAAAAAGCCAGCCGTAAGCAAACGTCCTTACCACAGCGCCGCGACTCTCGCGGCCCTGTCGATCACTGCGTCCGCTTATCTCCAAGCCTCGACGATTTGGGATGGCGGCGGCGCCTCGCCCACTTGGGGCACCCCTGAGAACTGGAGCGACGACATCGCCCCGACCTTCGACAACACCGCCGATATCTCCTTCCCCACCAGCGCGGTGCCGAATTTTAATACTGCCCTAGGCGCGGCCCGCACCGTGCGGTCCCTGAGCTTCGGAGCCGACGTGGACGGCCCGCTATCGGTCAGTTTCCAAACTGCACTCACCGCAGGGGCTGCCGCTAGACTTACCTTCGATACAGACGAGGTGGGCGGCAATGCCACCATTACCGTGGATAGCGGTGCAAGCGGCAACATCACGCTTGGGAATAGCACTCTGACTGGGACCACTGAGCCGAACCCCTATCTCGCTGACAACTTGGTGATCAACCACAACGGCACCGGCCTGTTGCTGATCAACCGCCCCTTCCAAGCGGCCGCTTTCGGCATCACCAAAAACGGCACTGGCACATTCCAGACCAACAACAACAACCTCCTCACCGGCCCGCTTAATATCAACGGGGGGCGCTTCATCGCCAACACCTCCTCCACTGGCGGCCAGGACCTGAGCTCGTTTAGCGCCATCAATCTGAACGGCGCCACCTTGCAGATCGCCGCCAATGGCAATTCCAAGACCTATTCGGCGGGCCCTATTGCGGTGACCGCCCCCAGCACCCTCGAGTATCGCAATCCGAGCAATACGACCTACAACGCGGTTTTCTCGGGTGCCGCCGTCGCCTTTGCGCTCAACGACGACCTCACCGTCAAAAACCTGTCGGTTAACACGGGAATCAACAATCAGATCACCGTCTCCCGTCCTGTCACGGGTGCGGGCGATATCACCGTGGAGGGTTTCAACCATCTGCTCAGCGATGCGGATAATCCCGCGTTCGGCCGCTTCACCCTGTCAGGCAACAACTCCGGCTGGACTGGCGACCTCTTTATTAAGCAGGGCTCGGCCGGCTTTGGCGGCGACGTGCGAAATTCATCCCTCGGCTCCGGCCAAGTTTATCTCGGCGAGACGGGCAGCGCCTCCGGCGCCTCGCTTCACTTGGTATCTTTTGGTTTCAGCACCGTGCCCATGACCGTGAACAAAAACATCACGGTCCGCTCCGGGGGCTTCCGATCGATCCGCTTGTTTAGCGACAACACCTACACATTCGGCGGCACGATCACGCTCGAAAACGACCTCACGCTCAGCAACGGCGGCTTCTTCAATACCTACAACCTCATCATCAACGGCAACATTACCGGCTCCGGAAACCTCAATATTTCCGAAACAGGTAATAACGTAAAAGCGGCCTACACCCGTCTCGGCGGCAACAACACCTACTCCGGCAGCACCAACATCGGCGCCAATGTCAGCAACTCCACCGAGGGCGCCACGCTCTCCGTGCTCAGCACCAGCGGCAATG
This sequence comes from Opitutaceae bacterium, assembly GCA_025457685.1. Lineage (GTDB taxonomy): Bacteria > Verrucomicrobiota > Verrucomicrobiia > Opitutales > Opitutaceae > IMCC26134_A. Next base: position 5,785 of record JALOTV010000040.1, on the reverse strand, counting down.
CCATCCCTGACACGTCGGCGGTCAACCTGCTCGCGGCGGATACGCTCCTCACCGTGGATACGTCGGAGACAGTCGGTTCTATCTCGTCGTCCGGCGCGTTCGGCACCGTCAACATCGCCAACGGCGTGGTGCTCACCACGGGCGTGACCAATGCCAGCACCAGCTTCGACGGCACCATCATCGGTATGGGCAGCCTCACCAAAGCCGGCACCGGAGCCTTCACCGTCTCCGGCAACAACACCTACAGCGGCACGACCAACGTAGGCGCCGGCGTGCTCAAGATCCAAAACGGCAACGGCCTTGGCTACGGCGGCATCCAGAACACCGCCACCAACCCGACCGTGGTCGCCAGCGGCGCGGTGCTCGATCTTAACGGCGCCACCTCCGTGACTGAGCCCATCGTGCTCTCCGGCAGCGGCATCGGCGGCACGGGCGCGTTGATCAACTCGTCCTCCTCGCCCGCCAGCATCAGCAACAATCTCGCGGGCATCTTGCTCGGCGCCACCAGCACGGGCAGCAACTATAGCGCCGCTCCCACCGTCAACATCTCCGGCGGCGGCGGCTCCGGCGCCACCGCGACCGCCACCCTTGGTGTGACCGCCGCCACCTTCGGCACCGTGACCGTCAATGGCACCTACACCACCCCGCCCACCGTCAACATCTTCGGTGGCGGCGGCGTAGGCGCCACCGCCACGGTCGATGTGAACGGCGTGCTCACCATCACCAACCCCGGCACGGGCTACACCAGCGCACCAAACATCGGCTTCGTCGGCGGCGAGGGCGGCACCTCGATGTCCGCCACGGGCAATGCCTCCAGCTTCACCGTCAGCGGCGTCTCCCTCACCTCGCCTGGCACCGGTTACACCAGCGCCCCGACCTACACGTTCAGCGAGGGCAACGCAGTCCCCGGCACGGTGGAGTTCGCCTCCGTCACGCTCGCCACCGACAGCACCATCGGTGGCACAGGTGACATCACCATCCTGTCTCCGGTCACCGAATCCGGCGGCGCGCGCTCCCTGACCAAGGTCGGTGCAAACACCGTCACCCTGGCCGCCCCTGCCTACTCGGGCGACACCATCGTCTCTGCCGGCAAACTATCCCTCGCCGCGGCCAACACCGCCAACCAGACGGCCTCCGTCCACATCGCCACAGGCGCGGTTCTTGAGCTCGCCTTCACCGGCACCGATACCGTGGACAAGCTCTTCCTGAACGGAGTCCAGCAGCCGGCCGGCACCTACACCTCGGCCCACGCGTCGGGCGCGTTCCAAGGCGGCGGCAGCCTCGTGGTGACCTCCTCGCCTGGCTCCGGCGACGTGGTGGCTCCCGTCATCACCCGCAACGGTGCCGCCAGCGTCCAGGTCTCCTGGGGCGGCTCCTACAGCGATGCCGGCGCCACCGCGTCGGATAACGTGGATCCCTCCGTCAGCGTGATCACCACCATCACCCCGGGCGGTTCGGTCAATACCTCCAAGCCCGGCACCTACACCGTCACCTACACCGCTGCCGACGCGGCCGGCAATAACGCCACGCCCGTCACCCGCACTGTGGTCGTCGCCATTGATTCCCCCACGACGGTAGGCGCGGATGGCTACGCCCCGCTCATGAAATACGCCTTGGGCGCGACCAGCCCGAGCGCCAGCGTGCAGGCCCCGGTCATCACCTCGACCGCGAGCACGCTCTCTCTGACCGCGATCGTGCGCACCGATGACCCCAGCCTCTCGGTCACCGCCCAGACCAACACGGACCTCGCATCCGCCGGTTCCTGGACCACCACCGGCGTGTCGAGCAGCCTCGCCGCCGACCAGACCAACGTGCCCGCAGGCTGCGTTCGCCGCGTCTACTCGGTGTCCCTCACCGGCCAGACCAAGCGCTTCCTGCGCCTGGTCGCCACCAACGGCGCCAACTAATCCACACCCGCCAACCGCTCAGGTTAATTCCAAACTTGGGCGGTTAAAATCGTTCCCGCCTACACTGAGCGGTGTCCCCGACCTAAAAACTCGGGACACCGCTCAGTTTTTTTATCCCGCCACGTCGAAGAAACGGCGCAGCGTCTCTTCCAAGGTCCACTGCACGCCTCGCGCGCGTGCCGCGCCGTAAAACCGCAGGAAAGGCACCACCTGATGGGTGCCCGTTTCCATCTCCCGGTAAAATAGCCGTCCAAGCGGCCCCGACTGGTCCAGGTAACCGCTTTCCCGGAACCGGCGCAGCGTGGCGCCCACGTCGTAACGCACGGCCCGGTGCCGCACGTGCCACGCATCCGCCGCGCCGGACGAGGCCGCAGTGCGTTCGAGCAGCAGGAACTGCGCGGCGGGATTGCCATCCTGGGGCAGGCCCACGCTGCCTGTCGTGACGATGCGCCGCGCTCCCCACTCGCGCGTGGAGCAGGCGTGATTGTGCCCGCGGACGATGAGTTTCACTGCAGGGGAGATGCCTTCGAACATCGGGTCGATCTGCGCGTCAGGCGTGTATGGGAAAATCGAGTCGTTGTCCCCGCGCAGCGAAGCATGCACCACGAGCAGATCCGGCATCTCGGGATCGGCCCAGTGCGGAGGCAGCGCCGCGAGTTCCGCGATCTCCGCCTCGCTCAACTCGGAGCGGGCGAAGCGCAGCGGCGCAAATTGGGGCGAACTCCACGCCGGATCGGCTCGCGGCGTGCCATAATCAAACACGTAACGCTCATGGTTGCCGCGTATGACCGGGACGCCTAGCGCCCGGATCCTACGCCAACACGCCGCGGTATCGGGCCCGCCGTCCACGACATCTCCCGCGACGATGAGGCGGTCCGGGCGCACGCTTTGCAACTCGGCCAACACGGCCTCGAGCGCGGGCAGGTTCCCATGGATATCGGCGATGAGAGCGATGCGCATCCGTCCAGCATGCGGACGCGCAAAGGGATGCGCCAAGGGTTTTTCCCGCCGCGCTCAAAAATGCGCGGACTACAACTTGGCGGCCGCCGCCTCGTCCACCAACCAGACCACGCGATCGGCGCAGGTCTTGAGCAGCTGAGACGGCACGTTGAGCACGTCGGCCGGCCCGCGGTGCACGCGGTGCAACGCCTCGGCCTTGCCAGCGCCCAGAGCAATCACGACGACACGACCGCAAGCGCGCAGCCCGGAGGGCGTGATGGTGAGCCGCCAGCCTTTGCCGGGCACTTCCTGGCCGCCAAAGAGCAGACCGCCATCGTCCTTGAGCAGGGGCGTCTGGGGGAACAGCGACGCGGTGTGGCAGTCGTCCCCCATGCCGAGGAAACACAGATCGTAGGCGCGCCCCGGCCCCGCGAGGATGAGCATGGTCTTGCGGTAGGCCTCGGCCGCCTCCGCCACCGGCCAGGCCACCATCCATGGCAGACGCCGGTCGGTGGGCACGCCCAGCGGAGACAAGAGCTGGCGCTCGGCATTGCCGAAGTTGCTATCCGGACTGTCGAGCAGCACGTGACGCTCGTCGCTGACCGTGAAGTGCGTGCCCGCGATGAGATCGGCCGGCAGGGCGCGCGTCTCCGCGCACCACTTGTAGAAGGCGGCCGGGGTGCTTCCGCCGGTCAACGCCCACAGAAAACGTCCCGGACGCGCCGCCCGCTGGGCGGCGAGGGTCAGACCGAGCGCCTCGGTGAAAAGTTCGGTCTGGGTGCCTACGACCACGCGGCCGTAATCGGAAGGTATCTCGCGCATGCGCAGGGAGAGGAGTGAGGGTTAAAAAACGCGGACTCAGAAGAACATCGCCTCGGCCAGCGCCGCCTCCGGACTGAGCAGGCTGATCGCCGTGCCCAGCTCCGTGCTGGCGCCCTGAATGCGCGCGGTGAACTGGGCGCAGCCGCGGGCAAAGTCGCCATGGAAACGAAAGGCATGGTCGTTGGCGTAATCGAAAACTATCTCGATCTCGTCGCGATCGCCGCCGGCCTCGACGACGGGCGCGAGCGCGGCCGGGGCGCCGCAGGCGACCAGGCGATTGCGTATCCAATCAGCCAATACACAAGCCTCCGCCCGCCGCGCCGCGCCGTGGACGACGCGCACGCCCGACAACCCGCTGACGAGCGCGGCGGGCGCGTAGGCGCTGAGGAATTGGCCAATGCTCTGCCGCACCGGCAGCAGCCGGGCGTGGGCGAGATCGCGCACCGCCTCGGGGCGGGGCCATTGCAACTGGCCGGAGTCGTCGGCCGGCACGAGGGCGCTGTCGATCAGCACGCGTTTCGCCTTGGTGAGCAGGTATTGGTAGGCGCCGAGTTTCGCCGAGGAGGAGAAATTATGGGCCCAGTAATAAACCGGCAGATCGGTGGAGAAGCAGATGGACACCTGGTTCTCCAGAAACTGGCGGGCGCCGGTCGGGTAGCTCAGGATGACGAACTCGCAGCACCGCAGATCGCCGCGGCTCTTTCCGGGATGGCACTCGCCGTAAATCTTGGCGCGCAACTCTCCGCCGGCGGCGTCGGCCGGCTCGCGAATCGGGCACAGCACCACCACCCGGCAGGGATAGCGCTTCGAGAAACGCACCGCCGTGCGGAACTGCGCCAACGCGTCCTCCGGCGTGGTGTGGATGCCGAGATGGAGCACGAAGTTCACCTGCGTCGCCTTGGAATCCTCGCCGGGCAGCGCCGCGGTGCGAGGATCCGCCGCCCACATGCGGGCGAGGTTTTTGGAGATGGCGCCGACCGGAGTCTCCTGGCCGGGCAGGGCGTCGAAAATGGAGCTCATGGGGATGCTCAGGGCTGCCGCCACACGTGGTTGTTGCGCGCGAGCAGGGCGTCGGCGTTGGCCGGGCCCCAGCTGCCGGCGGCATAGCTGTCCATGCCTTCGCGACCACTGGCCGCCCAGGCCTTGAGCACCGGGGTGTAGAGCTGCCAGGAGGTCTCGGCCTCGTCGCCGCGGATGAACAAGGTGCCGTCGCCGATCATGGCATCGAGCACGAGGCGCTCGTAGGCCTCGGGCGTGTTGGAGCCGAAGGTCGTGGAGTAGCGGAAGTTCATCTTCACCGGCTGGGTCCGGGTCTCGAGTCCGGGGACCTTGCCGTTGAGAATGAGCGAGAGGCCCTCGTCGGGCTGGATCTGGAAAGCCAGGGTGTTCGGCGCCAGATCGAAGCGTTCGCTGCCGGCGAAAAGCGTGCCGGGCGGCCGCTTGAACTGCACCGCGATCTCGGTAACGCGACGAGCCATGCGTTTGCCGGAGCGCAGATAAAACGGCACGCCCTGCCAGCGCCAGTTGTTGATGGACAGACGCACCGCCGCGTAGGTCTCCGTGCCCGACTTGGGGTTGATGTCCTGCTCCTCGAGATAACCCTTCACCGCCTTGCCGCCCATCATGCCGGGGGCGTATTGCGCGCGGGCCACATCGCCGCCCGGCCCGAGGTTCAAGGGCTGGATGGCTTTGAGCACCTTCACCTTTTCATTGCGCACCGCCTCGGCATCGAGCGACACCGGCGGCTCCATCGCGGTCAGCGCCACCAACTGCATGGTGTGGTTTTGGATCATGTCGCGGAGCGCGCCGCTGCCTTCGTAGTATCCGCCGCGCGTGCCCACGCCCACTTCCTCGGACACCGTGATCTGCACGTGGTCGATGTAGTTGCGATTCCAGAGCGGCTCGAAAATCGAGTTGGAGAAACGCTGCACCAGCAGATCCTGCACCGTCTCTTTGCCGAGGTAGTGGTCGATGCGATACACCTGGTGCTCCTCCAGCACCTCGCGGATTACACCGTTGAGCGCGACCGCCGACTCGAGGTCTTTGCCAAAGGGTTTTTCGATGATGACCTTGGTGTGCAGCGCGGTGCCGAGGCGACGCGACGCGAGACCGGAGGC
>JALOTV010000039.1 GCA_025457685.1 Opitutaceae bacterium | reverse complement strand
AGGTGAAATCCTTTTTCGGATCGCGCGCCGGGTCGTGGTAGCCGTCCACCGCGCCCCAATCGGTGGTGAGTTTGTAGGCGGGGTCGGCCTTGTCGCCGGCCCAGAAGCGCTGCACGCCCGCCTTGTCCACGCGGTAATCGGGCGCGGTCAGCCGGCCGGCCCACGCGATGGAGATCGTGGCGTAGCCGCGACGCGCGTTGAGCAAGGGCACCATCGCGTCGGCGAACTGGCCGCCGCCGTGAATGTGCACGAGGGCCGGAAGATTTTTCGCGCCCTTGGGGAAACCATAGACCGCGGCGACGCGCGCGACCTGACCCTTGAACACGCCCGCGCGGAAGCGGAGGACGCGGAGCACGACCCCGTCCTGTTCCCACTCCTTGAGCACCTCGATCTCGAGCGGTTCGCGGCGCGGGTCGTAGCCGCTCCACAAATCCGCGAGCGCGGACGGGGCCGGCGCGTCGGCGAGCGGAGGAAAGCTTTCGACTTCGGCGCCGAACAAAGCCGGTGCCTGCCCGACGGCAAAACCGAGGAGGGCGATAAGGAGTTTGCGCATGGAAAAAAGTCGCGCCGGCCGCGGGTTGCGGGCCGGCGCGGCGACAAAAAAGAAGGATGGGGCGGGGAGCGAAGGATGACCGCGCAAGGGCAGCGCGGCACCCGATGCGGCGGCGGATTACTTGCCGTCCATCATGTCGAGCGTGGCGACGTAGAGCGGCAAAACCTCGGCGGGCTCCAGGGCGCGCACGCTGCCGTCGAGCATCAGCCAGTTGGACTTGTTGCCATGCCGGCGCAGGCCGTCGTCGTTCGTCACCGTAAAGGCGGAGGAAATCGCCGCATCCGTGCGACCGCTCACAAACCACGCCACCTGGTAGTGCTCGGCTCCATACAGAAAACGCGAAGGCGCGGGGATGGTGCTGTGCTGCTCGACGAGGCGCGTCATGCGGGCGTTTTTCGCGCCGGCGGCCGGACTGATCAACGCATAGCCGACCGAGTTGGCGCCGCCGACGGCGGGAGTCGCATTGACATGCGAAGAGTTGGCCCAGGTGGGACAACGCAGGGTGTCGGGCCACTTGTCGGCGGTGACGGTCGCGTTGTTCTGGATGAACCGGGTGATGTTCGCCGCCCACGTATCCGCCGCGCCGTTGGTATACAGGTTGTTGAACCTGCCCGCGAGCATGCGGTTGCGGTTGTCCATGGACCAGGAGCGGGTGGTGAGTCCGACTTGGCGCAGGTTGGACAGACACTTGGCCGAGTTGGCCGTCTGGCGGACCTTCCCCACGGTGGGAATGAGGATGGCCGCCAAGATTCCGATGATCGCGATGACGGTGAGCAGCTCGATCAGGGTGAACCCAGACAAGAGGCGGCGGCGAGAGACAGGATACATGGACGTGGAGGGGCTGGAGGCGGGCCGTTTGGGGGACGTTAGCACCGGCCGATGGTCGCGTCGAGCGGACGACCGGCCGATGGGTGGGACAAGGGGCGAATCACGCGCGGCGGCGGCGGCGCGAGACGCCAAAGGCCAGCGCGCCCAGGCCGAGGAGAGCGGCGGCCGACGCGGGTTCGGGAATAGCGGCGGCGGTGATGGAGAGCTGGTTCGTGGCGTTGTTAAAAGCGAAGTTCCACTCGGCGTTTGCGCCGGTGAACGACGCGAACGCGTCGCTGGAGCTCAGGCTGGTGCCCGCAACGGAAACAGACGTGAACGCGCCCGTGGTCGCGCTACCGATCAGGGTGTAGCTGCCGGCGGCGATGTTGGTGAGACTCACGCTGAGTGCGCCCGCCTCGGTGAAGGCGCTGACGAAATCCAGCGCGGTGAAGCCGTCGGCCAGATCGCCGTTGATGGTGAGGCTGATCGGGGCAAAGGCGCCGGTGGTGCCGGTGAAGAGGGCACCTTCGCTGACAGTGAGCGCGCGGCTGAAGGCAACCGAGCTGGTGTTGCGGAAGGTGGCGCCGGAAGCGACTTCGAGGCGGGAGGTGGTGTTGATCGAGCCCAAGCCGGAAACCTCGAGCGTGCCGGCGTTGACGAAGGTCGCACCGGTGTAGGTGTTGACCGCAGTTAGGCGGAGGGCCGAGGTGGCGCTGGCTTGGGTCAGCGTGGCGGGCGTGCCCGTGGTAGAGCCGTCCACGATGCTTGTTCCAATAAGAACGCTGCCAGTGCCGCTACCGACGTTCTCGATACCGGTCCCGGGGCGAACCGTGCCAGAGCCGGAAACGGTGATGGCGTCGTTGACTGCACTGTCGTTGGCAAAAACGATCGCACTGTTGCCATTGCCGACCGCCGTGGAGGTGAGGTTGATGGCCGCGCCTCCGGTGTTGCGGATGGTCTTGGTCGTGGTGCCGACGTTGATGTTACCCGAAATATTGAGGGCGGAGGTGGCGCTATCCTGGCGAATTTCGGTGATGCCCTGGCCGATTAGGGCCGAGATGGAGGCCGCGCCGGAGCCGGTGCCGCTGTTGATGATCTTGCCGGCGTGGACGACATTGTTGGTTCCGATCACTAGGCCAGTGGTCCCGTTCGTGCTATTATTCTGGAGGGTCAGATCGCCGGTGCCGCCGATGCCGGCGGAAATGTTGATGCCGCCACCGCCGGTGTTGCGGACGATGAAGCCGGAGGAGCCGATGTTGATGATGTCTCCAGCGGCATTCGTGCCGTCTCGTTCAACGGTGAGGCTCGCCGCGCTGTTGGTGTTTTCCTGAATGATGCCCTTCACGTTTGAGCCGATGCCGCCGCGAATAGCAGCCGTTTTTAGCGTGTTCAGATCGGAAAGCACCGCTACCGCAGAGCCGGATGTCTGGAGCATTTCCGAGCGGTTGATGATGAAGCCGGTGTTGTTGACCTGTCCCTCGAAGATTACGTTTAGTCCGGCCGTTCCAGGCGACTGGATAGAAGGAGCGATGCGAAAGTCGTTTGCGCCCGTGACCGTGCCGCTCAGGCGATAAATATTCACGCCACGAGCCCCGATTGTGAGCGCGGCCGTGTCGGAGCCCAGAACGATATTGTTGGCTAGCGTATAAGCGGCGCGTGCATCTCCTAGGTTAAGGGTCGCGGCCGAGCCGGTCCCGCCGACGCTGCTGCCGATGGTGATTGTCCCGGAGCCGAACGCGGACGGTTGGGCGGAATCGCCGATGCGCACGCCGCCGGCGTTGATGAAGAGGCCGCCGCTGTAGTTGCTGGTCGTGCTGGTGAAAGCCACGTAACCCTGACCTGTCTTGGTCACACTGGTCGGGTCACCGGGCGCATCGGTGTAAACCGTGGATATCGCGTTGGTGGTGAGGTTGGGGTTATCAACGGTGATGTTGCCCGCTTGGCTCGCGAGTGGCGCGAGCAAAGCGAGGGGCAGGGCGGTGCGGAAGCAGGGGGATTTCATGGTCTGGTTAACGTGCTGGAGGCGGGAAGGGTGAGTTGTGGGAAATTATTCCGGAGCCAGAGGCCGTTCACGTGTGACGGGGATTTCGCCGGCTCCGGGTTTTTAGGCGGACAAAGCGATAGAACGGGTGCCGACGGCTACGGAGTGAGGGGCGAAACGAGACTTCATGCGGTTGGGGTGGGGTTAACTAGGATGGCTGCGTCGAGACACGGGGTGCCTCGAACGAGTCGAGATTAGTTCAGGGGCCCTGAATCGCCTAGCTGCCAAAATGGGTAGGTCGCCTGCCAGCATGCAGCAGACGGATCGCTTCCCGCTGATGAAAAGCTACTTGTGAATTCGCTCGCCCTGCATCCCGCTACTTTTGGCAGCTAGCGAAGGCAGGATGCTCCGCCTAGGATAAACGGTGCCGGAAACAAATCCGGCGCGTCGCGACCCTTCCCGTCGGGAAGTGCGACGAAGTGCTTTCCCTTTCCCTTATCACCATGTCCATCGCCCTGCCCTGCCGTCGTCTCAGCGTGCCCGCGTTTGCCCTCGCCGCTCTTTTGTCCGCCCTCCCCCTGCACGGAGCCGAAACCGTCTACGACGTGCGCTCCGGAGTGCGCGTGCTCACCGACTCGATCGCCGACGCCACCACGCCCACGGCGGTCATCAAAACCGGTCCGGGCGCGCTGAAATTCAACAGCCCAAACACCTTTAGCGGCGGCTTGGCGCTGCGCGAAGGCTCCGTGGTCAACGGAGCGGAGTGGGCCTTCGGCACCGGTCAGATCACTCTTGGCGAGGCGGGCGGCACTGCGGCGGTGACTTTGGATATCGGCAACTTTTCCAACTACACCACCGTGCCGAATCCCATCCGCCTCGAACCCGGCGTGGGACGGATAACGATCCGTCAGGCGGGCGGGTTTAACAATTTTCTCGGCGGTCCGATCACGGGCCAAAACAACCTGAGCGTCGCCACCGACGGCGGGGCCAACCTGACGTTTGCCGAACAACTCGATATCGCGGGGGATCTCCTCAACGTCTCCGGAGGTCCTGGCATCATCCAAATCAAGGGAGGCGTCGGCCCGGCGGTCCGTTCCATCATCAACACCAGCGCGTCTTCCTCGGTCAAAATCTTCGATAAGGCTCTGGTGATCGGCGAAGGGGGCAAAAAGCTGATCAACGAGTCCGGGGCCAAGGGCGTGGTGCTGCTCGCCGCATCCTCAGGCCGGGGAGATCTCACGCTTCAAAACAACGGCAACCTGGATGGCGGGATAAACATCAGCGGCGGCGGACTTCTTCACGAGGGCGACCTCGTCAATTCGGGCACCGGCAACGGCGCCGTCACGGTGCGTTCCGTGATCACGGGCAGAGTCGGAAACATCATCCAGGACAGCATGACCTCGCCACTCGTGTTATCAGGCCAGAATGCGCACAGCGGCGACACCATCGTGCGAAAGGGCCGGCTCGTAGTCGCCGGAGCAAAGGCCGTTCCGGCGCGAAGCAAAATCAGTCTTCAGGGCGGCACCATCGAGTTTCGCGAGGCGCAGGAACAGGTGCACACGGTGGAACTCGGCGCCCCGTCCACCTTGGAGCTGGCCGAGGCGGCACGGGTGAATTTCGTGGTGCTGTCGGGCGACCAATGGCAGGGTCCGCTGACCATCACGGGCGGCTTTACCCCGGGAGTTTCGATCCGCTTTGGCACAAGCGCCAACGCCCTCACTTCGCGGCAGCTCGCGCAGATCACCGTGGCCGGCCACCGCGATCCCAAGCTCAACGCGCAGGGCTACCTCGTCGCCACGCCGACCACCGCCCCGGCCGCGCGTTGATCACCGCGCGCGTCGTGTGGCCGTCCCTCTTATCCCGAGCACTGTTCTCCCCGCTTATGTTTTCCACAAACCGCAGGCTTCGTGAAATCCTCGCCACCTTGGCGGTGATTTTCGGAATCGTTCCCGTGTCGGCCCAGCTCGCGAATGTTCAGTATAGCGTGGGGCTCCGATCCGATCACACGGTCGCCATTCGTCATGTCACGGGGCCGGAGGCCGTGTTCGCCCCGCGCTTCACGGTTATCACCTCCGACAAGGACCCGGGCCTCAAAAACGTGCTGCATCGCGAGTGGAACCTCATGCTGCCGCGCTGGAATCGCGCCGACGACAAGGGCGGGGTCACCTGGAATCTCTTCGAGACCGGCCGCGCCCGCGAACTCGCCGCCGAGGCCGCCGAACTGCGCGACGGCCGCGTGCAGTGGCGCTTCCCCGCCTTTGCCGAGGGCGCGCTGACCGCCACGCTGGAGCTCCCGGCCGACGGCACCGAACCGCGCCTCAGCTACACCTTTCGTCCCGCCGAGACCGCCTGGTATTCGGTCGTCTACACGGGCGCTCCCGAACACTCGCCCTCCGACCTGGACGAGCTTTGGCAACCGCGCGTGTGGCAGGAGCGCCGCTTTCCCACCGACGCGGTGGTGACCACCGAGCTCGGCAGTTCGCTTCCCTCGGTCATGACCACGCGCGCCGGTGCGACCGTCTCGCTCACCGTCGATCCCGCCGAGCTGACCTACGTCCTTCCGCGCATCGAGACCTCGCGCTTCGGCTCGCTCGTGCGCAACGCCGCCGGCCTCGCCCAGCCGCAGTTGGTCGCCCCGCTGATCGGCATGCCCGATTCACGCCTCGAGGCGGGCTCGGCGTTCTCCTTTTCCCTCCGCGCCGCCGTGCGCCCGGGCGACGCCTACGCGTCTTTCCGCGACCTCTCGGTCGGGCTCTTCGGCTACCGCGACCTGCGCAGCAACACCGTCGGCACGCTCAACCAGACGCTCACGAACATGGTCTCGTTCGCGATGGATTCGAAATACAACGGCTGGAACGAGGACCTGCGCGCCTTTGACTACACCACCGACGTGAAAGACACGGTCAAAACCGTGTCCGCCCTGCACCCGCTCTCCCTCGCCGTGCTCACGGACGACGCCGATATTTTCACCCGCCGCGCCCTGCCCACCGTCGAGTTCCTGCTCTCGCGCGAGAAATACCTCTTCACCGCCCGCGCCGCCTTCAAGGACGAGCAACATCCCTCCAACCGCCTCGCCGGCCCCGCCGCCGAGCCCTTCGAGTGGTCCGCCCTGCACAACTTCACCCAACGCCGCTCCCCCGTGTTGCGCGAGGCCACGCGGATCCGCCACGAAAACCCCAACGCCCAAAACCTCGACACCCTGCCGGTGGACATGGAGTGGGTCGGCGCGCTCGCCCTGTGGCAGGCCACCGGCGACGAGACGTGGAAGGCCGAGGCCATCGCCCGCGCCGACGACTACATCGCACGTCGCGTCGCCACGCCCGCGGTGGATTTTTCCGCCTCCAGCCTGCCCGGCAGCGGCCAGTTCCCCACCGACTTCGTGCCACGCTGGATGATGCTCTATGAACTGTATCGCAGCACCGGCGAGAAACGCTTTTTCGACGCCGCGCTCGCCGGCGCCCGCCTGCATGCGAAATGGACCTGGACCTGGCCGGTCATCCCGGACGGCACCATCACCGTGAACCGGGGCGGCGTGATCGAGGGCGGCTACAACGGCCACTACACCGAGATGCGCGAGCCCGAGGAGTCGGTGCCGGCCTGGTGGGTCGCGCCGCACGGCCTCAGCCCCGAAGCGAGCAACACCTACAACTGGAATCCCGCCGTGTTCCTCGCCTGCCACGCGCCCTGGATGCTCGAGCTCGGCGCCGAGGCGAACGACCCCTTCCTCATGGCCATCGCGCGCAACGCCATCGTGGGCCGCTACGCCAACTTCCCCGGCTACACCCTCAACCGCTTCTTCACCTCCGTCTTCATGAAGGCGGACTACCCCACCCGGGAGGGCGATCCCTACAAGCGCTACAACCAACTCTACCTCAACCACGTCTGGCCGCACATCTCGACCCTCGTGCACTACCTCTTCGCCGACGTGGCGGTGAAATCGCGCGGGGCGATCCACTTCCCGTCGCGCTACGCCCAAGGCTACGTCTATCTTCAGACCCGCGTTTACGGCGATGCGCCGGGCGTGTTCTACGGCGATCGCGAGGTGCAGCCTTGGATGCCGGCCGGACTCGTCTCGCCCGACTCGCAACAGATCAACCACCTCGCCGCGCGCGGCAACGGCCAGCTCTACCTCGCGCTCAGCAACCAGTCCGGTTCCCCCGTGCGCACGCGGGTAAAGATCGACCCGTCGCGCGTGCGGCTAGACGACGCACGGAGCCGCTCCGCCCGCACGTGGATCGACAACCAGCCCGCCGCGCCCACCGAGGTCGTGAACGGCGAGTTTGTCGTCGAAGTGCCCGCGCACGGCTTGGTCGCGCTGGCCGTGCCGGACGCCCCCGTGGCGACCGACTTTCAGGAGCGGTTTCTTGATGGCTCCGCCACCGCCCTCGGTTCGCAGAGCTTCGTCACCCATGATTGGACTGCCGGTCGGGCCAAGGGCGTGCTGCTGGCCTTTGGCCGCGAACTTACCCAGGGCTACGTGTATCTCGATTCTGAATACGGCGACGTCATGCGGGCGACCTTGTCCTGGCGCGCGCCGGGCGGCGACTGGACGACCATTCAGGACTCCGGCTTCCCCTTCGAATTCAGTTTCCCCGTCGCCGACGACAGCGCCGCCATCGAGTGGCGCGTCGAGGCGACCACCGCCGCGGGCGAAACTCGCGTCACGCCCATCCTTACCCTTCGCCGCTAAGCCGGCGCCCCTCCCTCCGCATGCCTCGTTTTTCCCTTTCAGCCTGTGCGTGGATCGCCCTCGCCTGCCTCGCGCCTATTTCCCTGCCCGCGGCAAATCCCGAGCCGACACCGCTGCCTCGGCTCCATACCTACGCCACCTGGCTCAACGGCTGGCGGCAGGTTCCGGGCGCGACCGCCCCGCGACTCTTTGCCATCGAGGCCTCGGGCTACGAGTTCGTGCTCGATCCCGCCAACCTCTCGCGAGCGGGCTTCGCTCCGATCGACGGACAGCCGCCCACTTACCTCGCCGCGCTCGAACGCGACCCACGTCACCTCCAGGATCTGCCGCCCGCGGATCTGCGCATCGAGGTCGAGGTCGCGGGGAAAACCTACCGCGCCCGCGACACCCGCGCCGGAGCCGCCGAGGGCGCAAAGGCGCTCTCGCACGCCTGGATGTGGGAATCCGGCCGCTATGTGCAGCACTACGAATTCAAGGACCTGCGTTTCCTGGCCGACGACGGCCAGGAACTCGCCGCCCAATCGTCCCTGCGCGTGGTGGCCTGGCCCGACTCGCTCGGATTCACCGCCGCCCTCTCGCCCGTCGATCGTTACGCCCACGGCCCCATGCCCGGTCGCTTCGGCGACGGACTCGCCCTGCTCGACTCGCCCCACGAAATCTCCGGCGCCCCGGATCCCGCCGCGTTCACCCTCGCCTTCTGGGTGAAAATTCCTCCCGGCCTCGCCCGCACGGAGGGCTGGCTGCTCTCCCGCAACGGCAACGAGGTCACGCCCGGCACAGTCGGCCTCAAGCTGGTGCAAAAAAACCTCCAGGCGGTGATGAACGTAGGCGGGCGCTACCACGCCATCCCCGCGCTGCCCAACACCTTTGTCACCGATAAATGGATACACGTGGCGCTGACCTACGACGGCGATCGCATGACCTACTATCTGGACGGTAAACGCCAGGGCACGCGCCAGCCGGGCATGATTCGCCAGGGCCCAGGCGGGATGCTCAAGCTCTCCGGCGCGGTCGCCTCGGCCGGTCCCCTCGTTCCGGCGATCTTCGACGAGCTGGAAATCTGGGACCGCGCCCTCCCGGCGGCAGACCTCGCGCGCGCCGCCACCGCCACCGCCGCCACGCCTCGCACGCCCGGGCTGGTGTTCCACGAGGATTTCCAGCCCGGCACGACTCCGCGCGCCCGCGCCAACGTCTGGACGGATGCCCAGGTGCGACTCTCCCTCGGCGGAAAACGCGTCGCCCTGCGCTCGGCGCAGACTGTGGCCGGAGTTTGGGCTCCGGGACAAAGCCGCGAGTTTTCCCTCACCTACGACGCGCCGGGACGCATCGCCGCGCAGAAGGGTGTCTCGATCCAGATCGAGGGCGGCGGCGCACGCTTCGAAAGCGCCTACTCGCCGGTGAAAAACTGCCACGTGGTGCGGATCGATGACCTCAAACGCGACTTCAAGGGGGGCTACACCGATATCCGCGACTACGACGAACTTCGCGTCACAGTCCAAAATCCGGGCACCGAGGCGCGCCAGGTTCCCTTCCTGCTCGATCTGCGCCGCCCGGCCAACATCACCGGCATCATTCCCTTGCTCTGCGACGAGGAGGGGCGGCCCCTCGGCGTGCCCATGCAGTTGAGCAAGAACTGGCACTACCCGGCCATGAACAACTACCTCATGGCCTACGCCTACCTGCCGGCTGCTCCGGGCGTCACCACTTACCGGATACGCATCCCCTACGGCTTCTACGGCACCCTGCCCGTGGCCTCGCACGCCCAGCTCTCGCTCGTCGGCTACGGCGGCAACGGCCGCTGGGACCAGCTCGCCATCGGCTGCTGGGGCGAGACCATCTGCTTCGACATGGACATGAGCCTCGTGGACGTGGCCGTGACCGATGTCCGACTGCTCATGGCCCGCCACGGCGATGCGGGGAAAAAGTGGCAATGGACCACCGCCGGCTGGGGCGGAGACTGGCTCGGCCTGCATGACGAGACCGGTCGCAAGATTCCCTTCGGCCCGGTCAAGACCGCCTACGTCGCCCATGGTCCCTGCCTCACCGACGTGCGCTACTCCGGAGCCTACGGCGCCGACGAGCGCGTGCGTTTCCGCGCCGAGGTCGGCACGCCCCGGACCGACGACTACGTGCGCACCTACCAGCGGCTTTCCTACGATTTCCGCGCGCCCGCCTCCGCCTCCGACACGTGGTTCTACCGCCTGGGCAGCACCTGGGATTTCATCACGCCGCGCCTCGCCTACGGCAACCGCGCCGGCTTGATCGAGGATCTTCGCGTGCCCGCCGACTTGGCGCCGCTGGGCAGCCTGTTCGACCGCGTGGAACTGACCGGCGAGGGACCGTGGTGGCTCTACCTCCCCGACGCCGACAACGCCGACGCCGACCGCCGGCCCGGCGGTCGCCACACCCACGGAGACCGCGCCCTCGTGATCCGCTCCTACCGAGCGGTCTTTGACGGGCAGGTTTACACCCGCCCCAGCTTTTCCGCGCGCAATCTCCGCGCCGTGCAGGACGGCAAGGGCGCGCACCTCAATCTCTACCTCGTGCCTCCGGCGGGCGTCGCGCAGATCAAGGCCGGCGACCGCGTGGAGCTGGAGGCGGCGCTCGTCACTCTGCCGCGCACCGCCGAGGATTACTACGGGCCCAACGACGTTTTCCGCCGTCAGCTCGCGGAGCACCCTTCCTCTTGGCGCACCATCCATCGCGAGGCGGCGGGCAACGCGCTCTCCGTGCGCGCCACCGGCGGCGAAGTGTTGCGCGACTACCCACTCGTGATTCGCGCCACCGCACCGGTGGTCGAGATCGCGATCACTGGCGGCGCGGGCTACGTGCCCATCCGCTTCGAAGGTCTCGCCTCGGCGACAGGAAACACGCTCCACGAGATAGTCTCCGGCCGCGAAGTGCCGCTCGACCAGTCCGTGCATGGAAACGATTTCTGGCAGGCCGACCACGCCGACGACGGTTCGGGGCACAGCTTGGTTTATAACCTCCCTCTCGACGACAAGCCTAGGTCGATCTGGCGTCTGCGCGCGTCTCCCGCGACGCCCTGAAACGCGCGCCATCCAGTCCTCCTTCGATCAGATCCAGCTATTCGCATGCAGTCTCTCGATGTTCTCGTCATCGCGCTCTACGTCGTCGGCCTTGTGGCGATGGGCGCACTCTTCGCACGGCGCATGCAAAACACGCGCGACATGTTCGCCGCCGGTGGTCAGTCGCCTTGGTGGCTGTCGGGCTTGTCTGCGTTCATGACCATGTTCTCCGCCGGCACCTTCGTGGTCTGGGGCGGTATCGCCTACCAGCGCGGCCTCGTGGCGGTGGCCATCTGCATGACTTTCGGCGTCTCCGCCCTACTCGCGGGCTGGTTCCTTGCCGGAGTGTGGAAACGCCAGGGCGTAGACTCGGCGGCAGAATTTTTGGAGCTCCGCTACGGACGTTCGCTCGTGCAGTTCTATCTCTGGCTGCAAGGCACCTTTGGCATTTTCTCGATGGGCGGGGCGGTGTATGCGCTGGCGGTCATCATCTGTGCGCTAACCCCCTTGCCCGCAGGGCATTTTTTGACCGACGCTGCGACCGGCCACCTCTCGGTCACTATCGCCTCGCTGCTGATCTGCCTCGTGGTCGTGCTGGTGTGTTTCATCGGCGGACTCTGGGCGGTGTTGATGACTGACGTGCTGCAATTCGTCATCCTGACCGTGAGCGTAGTGCTGGTGGTGCCTATGCTTTTGCGAAGCGCGGGCGGAGCGGAGACATTTATCGACGCTTCGCCGGAGGGCTTTTTCCGTATCGCGGGCGGCGAGTTCGGCGTGGCCTTTCTCGTCGGCTGGACCGTGATCCATTTTTTCAAAATCGGCGGCGAATGGGCCTTCGTGCAGCGCTTCACCTGCGTGCCCACGGAGAAGGATGCGCGCAAATCGGCCTACATCTTCGGCGTGATGTATCTGGTCAGCCCGATTTTCTGGATGCTGCCACCCATGATCTATCGCACGATCAATCCCGATGCGCCACATGAGCAGGCCTACATTCTTGCCTGCCGCCATGTCCTCCCGGCCGGGCTGCTCGGGCTGATGGTGGCGGCAATGAGTTCGGCGACGGCGAGCACGGCAACGACGGTGCTCAACGTCTATGCCGGCGCCTTCACCACCGAGCTGTATCACCGCGTGCTGCGCCCGCGCGCGAGCGAACGCGAACTCATGCTGGCGGGTCGCGTGTTCACCCTCGTGCTCGGCGTGGTCGTGGCGACCGGCGCACTCCTGATCCCGCGCATCGGCACCTACACTGGATGGATCCTCACCACCACCGCCATGCTTACCGGACCTCTGGTTTTACCGACAATCTGGGGGCTATTTTCCCCTCGGATCGGCCTTCGCGCGGCATGGACTGTGACCTTGGTCAGCGCGGGAGCGGGCTTAGCTGCGAAATTCGCCCTAGGGGCCAACGGTTGGCTAGGCGAAGTGCAGTTTATCTCCGGCTTAAACGAATGGATAGATCTTAACCCCCGGGTGATGGAGGTGCTGGTGGGAGTGGCGACGCCCTTAATTTTGCTGACGGCGCGCGAAGTGATGGGAGGTGAGACCGACGCAGGGTGGAAACATATGGAGGAACGGCGATCCCGCCAGCGCTCGACTGTTCCTGTCTTACCGTCACGCCTCCCCGCGCTACTGATTACCTGGGCCGTCATTGGTCTCGGCGTAGTTCTGTTGGGTTTAGGCCTTTTGAATGAGCGAGAAAAACCGATCACTATGGGCTGCGGTTTTCTACTGGTTTTCAGCGCAGCAATATCCCTCTGGATAACGCGATGCTTCGGTGAAAAAGCCGCTGAAAATAAATAGGTATAATACGCCGTCCTTCTGCCGAGTCACAAACACTGTAGCAGCGTCAAAACGGCCACTCCGTCGTCGCAACGAAGGTGTGGGCGTGGTGACGACCGATCTGCGGCCGTAGACGGAAACCCAATCAACGCTGTTCAGCCCGGCACCCAAAGGTGCTCTTGGCCGTGGTGGATCGGGTGAATCGAGAGCGAGGTCGCGGCATGGTGCGTTTCGGCGCGGCGGCGGACTCAGCCCCATCGTGGAAAATGAGGCAGGGCAACCTGAGCCCATGCTTCACCAGCAATGGTATCTCAGCAACATCTGCCGCGCTCAAAGTCGGCTATGTAGTTTGTGATGGAGACAGGCTGGATTCGCCGAATTTCCATGTTGAATAGCTCTGGCCAAGTCCTCCTTAGCGTCGCCAACGGGCGTAACCGTGCATCTCGCGAAGCTGGCTGCAAAGTTGTGCTTCGATTGATCTCGTTGGTGTAAGCCTTGGCGGCGTCTTCAAAGGTGGCGTCACGCTCCAAGCCGCCTTCGATGCGTTCTTCGTCGGGGACGCTATCCCTGATTTCCTTCAACTTGTCGGGCAGGCTTAGCTTCGCCGTTGTGAAGACCTTGGTATCGAGCAAGCGAATGAATAGCCGTCCATTGCAGCGGACCCGGGCGTAATAGACCTTGGTCTCTGCGTCTCTCACGAGATTTTGAACCGCAGTGGAAGCGATTTTCATGCTCCCGTATAGGTCCCCCGTATAGGTGTGGGTAAACTCCCCCCTTTCACCTCTTCCGTAAGTCGCTAATGGTGCCCGGGAGCGGACTCGAACCGCTACACCGTGAGGCACAGGCTTCTGAGGCACTTACAGAAGTTGTTAACGGTGTGATCTTATCTGATCTTACGAGGTGTTTTTTCTTTGGGCGTTTCTCTGCAATCCCTCCGTCTCGCCCCTTTTCGGCCCAAATAACAGGCTCAGGGTTAGGTGCTCGGGTTAGGTGTGGTTTCAGCGGTTAACCTCGCGAAAACCCGAACTGCGCTAGGCCAGCTCATGACGGCTGGCTTTCGCGACTCAGCAACAGCGCCTCCTGCTCAAGCCCGGCCCCATATCGGCGGATGGCTGTCAGGACGCGGCGTGACGCATCGCACGGCAGCTCGCTATCGACCAAAAATGACAAGGTCTCCTGGTTGCGCGGTCTCGACCGGATTAGTTCGGTATCGGCAAGTTCGGCAAAAAGCTGATCCAGATTTTCGGGGACATGGAGGCGCACCCGGGTTCCCAGTCGTTTCCTGAGTCGCTGGTATTCCGCCAATCCGACCGGGTCGTAATCGGGTAGGTGCACAAAGTCAGAAGTCCCTTCGCTGGCTGCCAAACGGTCGATGATCCTTTCGGAAAGACGGCCGTTTTCGAAGGGGGCAAGGTTTGCGGACGGGTAAATCCGCTCGAAGCGAAGAAAGCACTCCAAGTTCTCGACGATGAGCACGGTGGTTGTATCAAAGGAGAGTTCGCTGCCGTCGTTGATGAGGGTGAATGCGAAGCCGTGGGCTCGGCACAAATCAGCTAGCTTCCGCAACAGATACGGTTAGATCGGCCGCGACTTCGCCGCTTTCGACAAGTTCGGCCGCCGATAGATCGCCCACAATCCCATCCCAGCCATCAGACGACGCGCTCACTTTCGGTTCATCCGGTGCCCTTCCCGCCGCTGTCAGCGTATCATCTGACGGCTCCCGAAGAACGCGAACGCCAGATACTTCTCGTCGATCACCCGCATCAGGCCAAGCTACTCGTCCGACTCCGGCTCCGGCCGGTGGTAGTAGGTCGAGCGTGGCAGATCGAGCAGCTCGCATTGGCCCCGGATTGACCTGCATCAACGCCGGGAGCCATGGGAATTGCCGCGCGTCTTGCCCGGTTTACGAATGCTGGGGTGGCACTGGCGCATGACTTCTCCGATTCACCCCGCGAAGACCTCTTCGCGCGCCGCGCCTTTGTGGTGGCGCTCGGGTTTCTCGCCTTGGTCGCGGTGCTGGGCGCGCTTCTTCGTGGGTCGATGATCCGGCCGATTCCCGGCTTCGCCTACGGTCACTGGCTACATGCCCACTCGCACACCGCGTTTCTCGGCTTTGTCTTCAACGCCTTTTTCGCGTTCGCGCTGACTCGCTTCGTTCCGGCGGGCGAGCGCCCAGCCTACCGGAAGTTGTTCGTGGTTTTGGTGGTCGCGGTGCTGGGCATGCTCGTGACGTTTCCGATTCAGGGTTACGGGCCGGCGAGCAT
>JALOTV010000277.1 GCA_025457685.1 Opitutaceae bacterium | reverse complement strand
TCGCAGCTGAGGGTGAGCGTCATGGTGGTGCCGATCACGATCTGGCCGTTGCGCACGACGGGCTTTTGCACCGAGGTGCCGACGCCGAGGATGGCGGCGTTGGGGGTGTTGATGATCGGGAGGAACTTCGGGATGCCCATCATGCCGAGGTTGGACACGCAGAAGGTGCCGCCGGTGAATTGGTCGGGTTTGAGCTTCTTGTCCTTGGCGAGTTTGCCGAGGGCCTTGGCCTCGGCGCTGATTTGGAAGACGGACTTCTCGTGGGCGTCGCGGACGACCGGGGTGATGAGGCCGTCGGGGAGCGCCACGGCGAAGGAGACGTGGGCGGCGCCGAAGTAGCGGATCTGGTTGCCTTCCCAGGAGGCGTTGACGTCGGGCACGCGGCGCAGGGCCTCGGCGCTGGCCTTGAGGATGAGGTCGTTGACCGAGAGCTTCACACCGGCCTTTTCGAGGCCGGTGTTGAGCTGGGTGCGGAGCGCGGCGAGGGGCTCGGCATCCACCTCGATTTCGAGGTAGAAGTGGGGCGCGGTGGTCTTGGACTCGATGAGGCGCTTGGCGATGACGCCGCGCATGGTCGAGACGGGAACGGCGCGCTCCTCTTGGATGGGGCCCTTGTTGAAGGACGAGCCGGACGGCAGAGAGGCAGAGCCGGCGGCGGCAGGCTTGGAACCTGCCCTGGCGGTGCCGGCGGCTTCGGCGGCGATCACGTCAGCGCGAACGATGCGTCCGCCTGGGCCGGAGCCCTTGATGAGCGCGGGATCGAGACCCTTGGAAGCCGCGAGCTTCTTCGCGAGAGGGGAAATCTTGACTCGTTCGCCAGCGGCGCGAGGGGCCACAGGGGCGTCGGCCACGGGGGCGGGAGCAGGAGCCGGGGTGGCCGCGGGCGTGCTGGGCGTCTGCGCGGCTACGGCGGTGGTGGCGGGGGGCAACGCGGCGGCGGGCGGAGGCGTTTGCTTGGGCTCCTCGGCCTTGGGCGCTGCGCTGGCGGCGGGGGCCGGAGCGGCGGGGGCGGCCTCACCGGCGGCCCCGATGGCGCAGAGGGGATCACCGATGGCGACTTGGCTGCCGGCGTGGGCGTAGAACTTGAGAATGGTGCCGTCGGCGAAGGATTCGAACTCCATGGTCGCCTTGTCGGTTTCGATCTCGGCGAGGAGATCGCCGAATTTGACGGCGTCGCCTTCTTTTTTGAGCCATTTGACCAGCGTGCCCACCGTCATGGTGTCGCTGAGTTTCGGCATGGTGATGACTTGAGCCATGGTAGGGATCAGAAATTTAGAGCGTTAGAAGACAGGACGACAGAATCAGCGCATAACCTTGAGCACGCCCTCGATCACGCGCTCGGGGTTGGGGAGTTGGTAATTCTTCTCCACCGGCGGGGCATAGATGGCGGGCGCGTCGATGGTGCCGACGCGGAGGATGGGGGCGTCGAGCTCGTCGAAGGCCTCTTCCTGGATGGTGGCGGCGAGCATGGTGCCGACGGAGCAGAAGGGACGCTGCTCCTCGACGATGAGCACGCGGTGGGTCTTGGCGACGGACTTGAGCACGGTGTCCACGTCGAGGGGACGGATGGTGCGCAGGTCGATGACCTCGATGTTGAGGCCCTTGTCGGCCTTGAGCTTTTCGGCGGCGGCCAGGGAGTGGAGGACGCAGCGACCGTAGGTGACGATGGTGAGGTCCTTGCCTTCGCGGGCGATGTGGGCGCGACCGAAGGGCAGGCAAATGTCGCCATCCGGCACCTCGCCGGCGATGCCGTAGAGGAGGGTGTTTTCAAGGAACATCACGGGGTCGTTGTCGCGGATGGCGGTCTTCATGAGCGCCTTCGCGTCGGCGGCGTTGGAGGGCACGACGACCTTCAAGCCCGGATGGTGGGCGAGGATGTTTTCAGGAGTGTGGGAGTGGGTGGCACCGACATTGGTGCCGCCGTTGGCGGGGCCGCGGATGACGATGGGGCAGGCGATCTGGCCGCCGGACATGTAGCGGACGTTAGCCGCGTTGTTCACGATCTGGTCGTAGGCGACGGAGAAGAAGGACCAGAACATGAGTTCCATCACAGGGCGGATGCCGAGCATGGAAGCGCCGATGCCCATGCCGATGAAGCCGGCTTCCGAGATGGGCGTGTCGACGATGCGCTTGGGGCCATACTTCTCGAGCATGCCCTCGGTGACTTTGTAGGCGCCGTTGAACTGGGCGACTTCCTCGCCCATGATGACGACGTTGGGGTCGCGTTCGATTTCTTCGGAGAGGGCGGCGCGGATGGCTTCGCGATAGGTCAAGGTAGCCATGGAAAGAGGAGAGTCTGGAGACTGGGAAATGAGGGTGAAGGGAAGAGCCTGGCGTTACTTAACGTTGTTGAAAAAAATCCGGCCTTCGCTGGTGCGGGCGGGCTGATCGGTCTCCCAGTAAACGTCCTTCTGGATGTCTTCGGCGGTGGGGAAGGGGGATGCCTCTGCGAACTCAACCGCGCGCTCGGCCTCGGCGCGGGCGGCGGCGTCGATTTCCTCGATGATGGCGGTGGTGAGCACCTTTTCCTCGATCTCCTTGCGGTCGCGGTAGGTCTTGTCGGGGTCGGCGACGGAGTGGCCGCGGTAGCGGTAGGTGTCGATCTCGACGACGGCGGGCTTGTGCTGGTCGCGGGCGCGAGTGAGGGCTTCGTCCAAGGTGGCGCGAACCTCGTAGATGTCGTGGCCGCCGCACTGATACCACTGCATGTCGTAGGCTTCGGCTCGCTTGCCGAGGACGCCGGCGGACGAACGCTCCTGGGAGGTGCCCATCGAGTAGCGGTTGTTTTCGATCACGAAAAGAACCGGAAGATCCCAGAGGGCGGCCAGATTGTAGGCCTCGTGGACTGCGCCCTGATTGACGGCACCATCGCCCATGAACGCCATTGCGGCGCCTTTTTTACCTTGGTATTTCACCGCGTAGGCGAGTCCGGTGCCGAGGGGGATCTGACCGCCGACGATACCGTGACCGCCCCAGTAATTAAGCTCGGGGGCAAAGTAGTGCATGGAGCCGCCTTTGCCTTTGGAGCAGCCGGTGACTTTGCCGTAGAGTTCGGCCATGAGGGGCTTGGTGTCCATGCCGACCGCGATGGCGTGACCGTGATCGCGATAGGCGGTGATCACGTGGTCGTCCTTGCCCATCAGGGAGCATGCGCCGACCGCGACTGCTTCTTGGCCGATGTAAAGGTGGAGGAAACCACCGATCTTACCCGCGTTGTAAACCGGAAGACAGCGCTCCTCGAAACGACGGATTCGCACCATTTTGCGGTAGAGTTCGATGCGTTGCTCGGTGGTGAGCTTGGCATTGGCGGGAGCGGCGGCGTGCGGGCTCGGGACGGCCACGGATACGTCGGCTGGTTCGGAAGGCGCGGCGGGGGAGGACTTCTTGCTCACGTGTGATGGACCTAGGTTTGAAGAGATAAAAGTGACCACTGTTTGCCGGCGCACATGGAAATCAAGTGTGATCGCCAATGCAGTCCCGACGCGGACGCCGCACGCGGTGTCGTTGACCGTTCACTTTGACGGTTGGGCGGCTGCGGGAATGATTTGTTCGATAAAAACTTCCAGCGGGCGATCCGGAGCGCAGTCCGCGCGTAGCGCGACGAAGGATTTGTGGTGGCGATCGTAGATCTGCCACAGCGCGGTCTTGTCCGTTTCCGGCAGCGGAAGTTGCTCGATTTGTTCTCTGGAAAAGAAACCAAACTTCCCCTCTTCCATGGCGGCGGGAAGAGAGTCGAGCGGCTTTGTGCAATCGAAGAGAAAAAGCAGCCAGTGGGAGGCGCCTTCGTAGGCTTTTTCGGCGATCATGGCGAACAGATGCAAATCCGCGTGAGTTACGAGGTGACCCGTTTCCTCGTGTGTTTCGCGCACGGCGCACTCGAACGGAGACTCCCCGATCGCGGTCTCGAGTTTGCCGCCGATGGGCGACCACGTTCCCAGGTTCGGTGCCTTGGCGCGGAGCAGGAGCAAGTGCTGACCACACGAGTTCCGGATAAAAACAAGAACGGCTATCTTGTAGCCTAGTTTTTGGGGCGGGCTGTTGGGTGCATCTGTCGCGGCCATGAAGCGCATAGGGGGTGAAGTGCGGCGGGAGGACAAGCCAAGGGTGGTGAAAACATCTCCGATCGCGCCGCCACTGATATCGTGTGCACTCGCGCGGTGTTTGTGCGTGACGCGTGCTCACGCTTGCACAAACCTGAAGCATCATCCCCATGAGAATTCCCCTCGTAGCTCTGGTGTTTGTCCTCTCTGTAGTTGGTTCACCACTACGCCTTGCCGCTCAGGCGGCACCAGCCGCGGCCCAGGCCGGGCAGGTGCAGGTCGATGTGGGCAACGTGCGTTTCAGCGCGGTGCGCTGGGAGGGTGCGAACTGGCTGGAGACCGAGGTCGAGTTGATCACTACGCCCGGCGGTCGCGCGGTAAGCACGGCGTTTGTGGATCGCGTGCGCATCACCTTGAACCTCATGTTCGAGGTCGCGGTCGAGGGTGTGACCCAGAAGCGTTTCTATCGCTCTACGGTGGAGGCGATCACACTGAAAGGCGGCCGATCCGCAGTCAGGTTTTACCTGCCGCCAGAAGTCGTCGAGCGCGATTCGCTCCGGCCCGATGTGAAGTATTACACGGTGGAATTGGAAATCGACGGCCAGCTTCAGCCCCCGACGCGGGCCACCGTCGCGAAAGATTTCTTGAGCGCCGAATCGGTCAAGGGATTCCAAGGCATGGTGAGCGCGGAGGCGGCCAAGAACGACGGTCTTCTCATGCCGCAATACCTCACGCCTTTTGCCAACGACCCTCGCCGCGCCTCGCCCACTCTTTTGCGTCGGGAGAGTCTCCGTTGAGCGTTTAGCAAGTTTCGGCTTGCTGGAGATTATCACTACTGAAACACACACGTTCCCCTATGTCCATACCCCGCGTTCTCGCCGTGGATTGCGGCGCCGGTCATCTCGCTTGCGGCTTGTTGAGCAGCGACAAATCCGGCCGTCTGCAACTTGAGAAACTGGCCCTCGATGCCTTCAACCCCGACGCCTCCCTAGATGCGGAGTGGTCGGCCATGATTGGCACCGCCGTCAACGAAACCGTTCGGCGTGAAAAGATTTCCGGAAACGCCACCATCGGACTTCCCGGTCACCACATCCTGGGCAAGTTCATCAAGACTCCGTCCGTCGAGGAGTCCAAGCGTGCTAAAATCGTCCAATTTGAGGCCCAGCAAAACATTCCTTATCCTCTGGACGAGGTGGTGTGGGATTACCAGGTGGTTGCCGAACAGGGCATCGACTTGGAGTTGATGCTTGCGGCGGCCAAGCGCGAGGTTGTGCAAGGCGCCTGCGACGCGCTGGGCGACTCTGGCCTGTCGGTCACTTCCGTGCTTCCATCGAGCATCGCCGTGACGCGCTGCTTCCGCTACAACTATCCGGAGGTCACGGGTAGCTTGATTATCGCCGACATCGGTGCGCGGTCGACCAACCTTATTTTTGCGGATACAGAGCGCTTTTTCGTCAGAACCATCCCTCTCGCCGGCAATAGCATCACCCAGTCTATCGCCGACGAGTTGAAGCACGACTTCGCGCACTGCGAGACGATCAAAATTCAGGTCTTGAACGGAGAGAGCGAGTTGCCCGCCACCTCGCCCGCGCGCGCCGCGGTCAAGAACGCGGTATCCAGCTTCCTTTCCAAACTGCACCTCGAGTTAACGCGCTCGATCGTGAATTATCGCCGTCAGAGCGGAGCCGAGCAGCCTGCGGCCCTTTATCTCACGGGCGGTGGCTCAGTCCTCGAAGATCTGGCCGCGAGCTTGCAGGAAAAACTAAAGATCTCCGTCGAACGTCTCGACCCCCTCCGTGGTGTTGTGGTTGGTCCCGGTGCCTCGAACGCGCCCGCGCTTTCGCCCCTTCTTGCGAGCTTGATCGGCCTTGCGATCCCCGCCGAAAAGGGACGCAAGAGCATCAATCTTTTGCCAACGGCGATCGCGCAGCGTTTGGCGTTCTCCAAGCGTCAACCGATGCTGATCGCAGCGGCTGCCTTGTTCGCGTTGACCCTCACGCCACTGGTTTATCAATCCAGCCGTGTGCTCGCGGCCGCCAACACTCAGTTGGAGGCCCTAAACGCCCAGATTCTCCCCCTCCAGGCGGTGCAGAGTCGGATTCGCGAAAACCAAGCGGCGCTCGACGCGGCGAAGTCCGAGATCCTGGGCATTCAGAGCCTGGCGGAATCGAAAAATAACTGGATCAACTTCCTCTCCGATCTCCAAGACCGCCTTCTCAAGGTCGAGGATGTGTGGTTGGACAATCTGAATGTTATCCGTGTGGCCAACACCGACGCTAGCAACGCCGGCGGTGGTGGACTTTTCGGTTCGGCTCAGCCCGCTCCCGAAGAAGTGCAGACCAATCCCGATGGCACTCCGGTAAAGCCTGTCCTCCGACTGCAGCTTAGCGGACGGCTCATCGACCGGAAAAATCCTGTATCGCTGGTTTCGGCTGACTCTTATCAGCGTGTGACCACCCTACTGGCCAGTTTTGTGGATTCGCAGTTCATCTCCGCCGTCGAACGTGAAAACTTTGATGCCAACAACCCTGGCATCCTGCGTTTTGACTTCATTCTTGTGATCGATCCTGCCCGCCCCCTCTGACCCCATGGCCAGCTTCAAAACCCATCCTATATTCTACACCGCGCTCATCTTGGCTGGCGCGATCACCGCCGGTCAGGCGTGGCTGTTGTTCAGCCAGCGCTCCGCCACCCAGAAGATCCGGGCTGAGATCGAGGAGAAGAAAGCGACTCTGA
>JALOTV010000276.1 GCA_025457685.1 Opitutaceae bacterium | reverse complement strand
GTTGGTCGGCGTTTTTGCGGAAGGCGAAGCGGTTGATCTTGTCGAAGGTGGTCTCCTGCGAAACCACGGTCTTCATATTGTCGTTAAAGGGCGTGGCCTTGCCGATCTGGTCCTGGAAGCGGATGGCGACCTTGGAGCGGTAGGTGTCCTCGGTGGTGGAGAAGCGCGACTTCTTGCCGGCCCAGGGGCTGTCTTTGCGCTCGATGACGTCGTATTTCTTCTGCTCGGGCGTGGCGAAAAGGGTCTTTTCGCGGGTCTCCTCGACCGCGATGGGGGCGCGGCGTTCGCCGACGAGGGCCTCCTTGCGTTCGAGGGGTTCGCCGGCGTCGAAACGGCGCTCCATGAGCACCTCGTTGCGTTCGAGCGGCTGGGCCTCGGGCAGGGTGGCTTTTTGCTCCGTGGACAGGCGGGAGGCCCGTTTGCTGACGTCCATGCGTCCGGGAGAGGCTTGCGCCGGGACCGACCACGCGATCGCGGCGAGGGTGAGGCCGACGACTAGTTTCATGAAGCCAAATGGCATTTGCACACGCGGAGCGGGGCAAGGCTATTCCGGCTCGGCGGTGCCCTCGACCACCCAGGCGCGGGCCTCGGGCACCTGCGTGAAAAAGCCCGCGAGGGCGGCGGAGAGGTGCTCGGCGTAGCGGTAGTGCGCGCCCATGCCGGTGCGCAACTCCGCCTCATAGATGAATTTGTCGGCGTGGGTGCCGTGCTCGAAGGGCGTCTGCGCGCCGAGCAGGAGGGAGTAGACGTAGGCGGGCGAGCCGCGCTCGAGCAGGGCGCGGGTCAACGCGAGCTGGTCGTTGAGCAGGGTCTGGTGGGCGGCGTGCGCGATCTCGGGCGGCAGGTAAAAACCCGCCTGGATGAGCGGGGTGTAGCGGTGGCCGGTGCGGTGGCGGTTGAGGTCGCGCAGCTCGGCGAGGGCGAGGTTGTTCCACGCGAAGCTCACCCGCATGCGGCGCGTGGCGGTGCCCTGCTGGCCGTAACGGTTGGCGCGGGCGGAGAGGGCGTTGGGCACGGTCTGCGTCTCGGCGAGGAAAGGGGGCGTGGCGCGGTCCACGTGCACCCAAGTCTGGTCGGCGAGGGGCGCGCACGAGAGGCGCTCTAGGCCGAGCCGGCAGGAGGTGGCGAGCTCGGCCGCGGCCTGGGCCTCGTAGCTCTTTTCCGGGCCGCTGTGGCGCATGAGGCGTGGGGAGATCTTGAGCAGTTCGCCGCGGATGAGGTCGGCGGCGGCGCGCGCCTCGGGGTGGGGTAGGGAGGCGAGGTGTTTCACCGTCTGGGCCCACATGCGCGAGCTCTGCACCAGCGCGAGGTTGGTGCGCGTGGCGAGGGGGATGAAGTAGCGCGCGCGGTCGAGGGCGTAGTTTTTGCGGATGCGCGCCACCACGGCGGGCTTGGCGTCGGCCGGCACGCGCACGCGGGCGGGCTCGGCCGCGCCCAGCGCATCGAGCCGGGCGTATTCCGACTGGTAGGCCGCGAAGGCGCGCCCCATCACCTCGCGCCAGCGCGGGGCGAGATCCGCCGGGATGCCCAGCGCCGCGGGCTCGGGCAGGGCGCTGGGGGCCAGGGTGATGTAGCGGGTGGACGACTCCTGGCCGTCGGCCATCTGCGCGATCTCGAAGACTTTGTAAGCCAGCCACATCGACACGTCGTCGAGCGCGATGGCGAGGCCGCCGGTCAACCCGCCGATGGAGGCGTGACCGTAGTCGACAAACTTGAGGATGCGATCGATCGAGGCGTCCGGATCGGCCGGGTCCACCTTTTCCAGAATGGCGTGGATGCCCTCGTTGCTGCGCGAGTAGCGCGCCAGCACCGAGGCCAGGAGCTCCGGCGTCACCCGGGGCAGATCGGCGGCGGACGGAGGCGGGACAAGGGCGAGACCAGTGATGCGCATCGGAGAGATGCCGGATGCCAAACGCCCCCCCCCGTCATCGCGAGCCCAAATCGGCGCGCCCCGTCCCCGCGCGCCTTCCCTCACTCCGGCGCGTAGTGCGCGGGGTTAAAGGCCGGTGCGATCACAGCGAGAAACTCCAGTGGTCCCGCCGCGTCGGCAACGATCGCGTGCGGTTCGCCGCGTGCGATCACCACCAGCGCGCCCGGCCCCACTGCGTGGCGCGACTCGCCCAACGTCGCCGTGCCCGTGCCGGCGAGGATGTAGAAAAACTCGTCCGCGCCGAGGTAGCGGCTCGATCCCGTGCCCGCGCCGGCCTCGAGGCGGAAACGCGCCACGCTGAGGCTCTCGGTGCGCGCAGCTGAGGTGCGTCCCGCCAACTCGCGCAGGCTCACCCCGCCGGGCAGAGCCAAGGCGGCTACCTCGCCGGGCGTGATCACGCGGCTGCACAGCGGCGCGGGCGGAGTGGCGGCGGGCGAGGTTGTGGGCGAGGCGCCTGCCGGGCGGGTGGCAAAGGGCTCGCGGGTGAGCGCCGCGATGAGTGCCGCGCGCGCCGGATAACGCGCCGCGAGCTCGTCGCGGTAGCCTGGCTCGTAGTCGCCGTAGTCGAAACCCGGGGCGAGGGTGCATCCAAAAAATGAATACGACTCGCCGCCGTTGCTTTTATCGGTGAGCGGCCGCGCGCCCATCCATACGCCCGCCGGCACGGTGATCTGCGGGTGCTGGCCGGCCAGCGAGTCGGGGCCGAAGATCAGGAGTTCATCGCGTCCGTCGGGGTGGAGGAGCAGCAGCTCGGCCGGCGCGCCCTCGTAGAAATGCCAGGTCTCGTCCGCGCGCAGGCGGTGAAGGGCGGAGAAATCCGTTTCGGTGATGAGCGCGTAGATCGCGTTGCCCAGCGGACGCGACCCGCCGCCGGCGAAACGCGCCGGCAGGGCCTCGGCGGCGATGCGCTCGGCGCTGACGTGGCGCAGCGCGAACCACGCACCCTCGTCGGGGATGAGCGTCATACCGTGGTGGCGGATGAGGCGCCCGGCGCGGCCGGCGGGAAGGGTGGGCGTGAACATGGCGTGGGAGAAGTTTTCAGGCGACGGCGCACAGGCGCGCGAGGGTCTGGCGGGCGCGGGCGGCGATGGCGCCAAAGGCGGGCGAGACCAGCGGGTCGTTGGCCACGCGGGCCCAAAACGCGTCGGCCCACGCGGCGGCCTCGTGCCAAATCTCGCGGTCGGCCGGGAGCGGTAGGGCTGGCTCGAAGGCTGGATCGGGCGCGGCTTCGCCGGGAGTGGGCGCCCACTGCATGGGCAGCATGTCGTAGGCGGGGGCGAGGCGGAAGGGCAGGGCGTCGTCGCACCAGAAGGCGAGGTTGCCGAAGTGCATGTCGCTGTTGCCGATCAAGCGGCCAAAGGCGTGGCGGCGGCGGATGGCGCGCACCGTCTCGGGCGCGAGCAGATCGAGCGCGGCGAGCGACGCGGCTGCGGCCGGCCACTGGGTGGCGGAGGGGCTGGGGAAGGCGTCGTGCAGGGCGCGCAGGGAGATGACGCCGCGCCGGCCGAAGGGCCCGACGCGATCGTAACGCGGCACCTCGAGGAAGCGCCGCCCGCCGGCATCAAGCAGGCGCGGCACGGCATGGGCCTCGTCGTGGGCGTGCAGGATGGCGAGGGCGTGGGCCTCGGCGACGAGCAGGTCGGCCCAGCGGCGACCGGTGGCGGTGGAGAGCTGGTCGGTGAACTTGACGATCACGGGCGTGGGCGCGGGCCCGATGTCGGCTAGGGTGGCGAGAAACTTGGGTTGTTCGCCCTCGACCGAGGAGCCGCCGGTGCCGGGGCTCGTGGCGGAGACGGCGAGGAGCGGGTAACGCTCGGCGCGGGCGTCGTCGCTCAACACGTCGGCGGGCGGGGTGAGCAGGCGTTGTTGGAAACGCACGAGCGGCCCGTCGCCCAGGATGAGATCGCCGGGCAGGTCGTCGCCCTCGGAGAGCAGGTAAACGAGGGTGTCGTCATCGCTCCAGTCACGCGGATCGCGCGGCAGGCCCAGCACGGCGGGCAAGGCGCGGCCGGTCGCGCGGCCGAGGTAGCCCTGGGGACGGACCTCGCCGAGGTAGAAGGGAAAGCCCTCGTCAAAACCGCCCAGCGCCAGCACGCGGTCGGCCCAGGCTGGGACGCGTGCGGGATCGGCCCACGTGACGCGCCAGCCCCCGTGCAGGGCGGTGAGTTCGGCCCAATCGTGGGCGCGGCCGTCGGCGTCGATGCGGCGAAGCGGAAAGGTGTCGCCCAGGCCGCGAACGGGGCGGCGGAGCGCGTAGGTGGTGCCGCGACGCGAGCCGAGACGCACGAGGCGCGGGGCGATTTCGCGCAGAGCGAGGGCGCGGCGGATGTTGGAATCATCCACGCGCAA
>JALOTV010000275.1 GCA_025457685.1 Opitutaceae bacterium | reverse complement strand
CCCACCGTCGGCCACAAGTAACCCTTTTTATTTCAACACCCTCCCCGAATTTGTAACCAATTTGGTTACAACGTCACCTCCCATGCCTTCCGCCCGCCCCGCCCGCAAAAAACCCGCCCCCATCCGCGTCGCCATCCTCGGCACCGGCGGCATGGCCAATCGCCACGCCGAGCTCTACAAGCAGATCCCCGGCGTCCAGCTCGTCGCCGCCTGCGATATCGACCGCGCCCGGGTCGAGGCCTACGCCGCCAAACACGGCATCCCGGCCTCCGGCGTGTTCACCGATTTCGCGAAACTCCTGCGCGAGTGCCCGTGCGATGCCGTCTCCAACGTCACGCCCGACGCCTTCCACGCCCCGCTTTCCATCCAAGCCCTCAAGGCCGGCAAACACGTCCTCTGCGAAAAACCCCTCGGCCTCGACCACGCAGAGACCAAGCGCATGGTCGCCGCCGCCAAAAAGGCCGGCACCGTCGCCATGGTTAACTTCTCCTACCGCGACTGGTCCGCCCTCCAGGCCATCGCCGCCCGCGTCCATGCCGGCGAGATCGGCGAGCTCCGCCACGTCGAGGCCAGCTACCTCCAGACCTGGCTCACCGCCCCCATCTGGGGCGAATGGTCCACCACCCCCGCCTGGCTCTGGCGCCTCTCCTCCAAACACGGCTCCAAGGGCGTGCTCGGCGACGTCGGCGTGCACATCGTGGACTTCGCCACCTACCCGGCCGGCCCGATCAAAACTGTCTTCGCGAAGCTCAAAACCTTCCCCAAGGCCCCAAAAAACCGCATCGGCGACTACGTTCTCGATGCCAACGACTCCGCCGTCATCAACGTCGAGTTCGCCAACGGCGCCCTCGGCACCATCCACACCACCCGCTTCGCCACCGGCCACCCCAACCGCCTCGCCCTCAAACTCCACGGCACCAAGGGCGCCTTCAGCTTCGATTCCGATCTCGGCACCACCACCTACCGCGCCTGCGTGGGCAAGGACGCCGCCACCGCCACCTGGAAAGACGTCCAGGCCAAGCCCACCCCCAACAACCACACCCGCTTCATCACCGCCATCCGCACCGGCCAGGCCGACCAGCCCGACTTCGCCCGCGGCAGCCAGATCCAGCGCGTGCTCGACGCCTGCTTCGAATCCGACGCCTCCGGCCAACCCGTCAAAATCTAGCCTGTCGTCCCGCCTCCCCACCCTACGCCCACCGGATTCTGCGCCGGTGGGCTTTTTTTGGCCAAAAACCCGAGAAAATCCGCATAAACTCCCCGTTTTTTGCCCCAAAATCAGCCGGTTTTCCGCGCCCGCCGACACCCGCCCAAACGCACATTCACCTCTCAGCGCACCCGCTAGTTAACCCCAGAAAAACGCGAATTTACCCGATTTTCTGCGGATTTTTGCCCGTTTTTCTCAAAAAATCGGCCAAAAATTGAGATTTGCCTTCCGGTCCGACCCCATCATTGAACGTGACGTCAACGAAACGGTCTAAACCCCGTCAGCGTTATTCAACACCACAACCCAGGCCCTACCTTGGACCTCAAACAAATTAAACAACTCATCGATCTGATGCAGCGCTCCGACCTGACCGAATTTGCGGTCGAGGAAGAGGGCTTTAAGATCAAGATCGCCCGCGCGTCCAACTCCGCTGCCGCCCCCGTGGTGGCCTACGCGCCCGCTCCCGCCGCCGCCGCTCCGGCCCCCGCCGCGGCTCCCGCAGCGCCCTCCGCCGCTCCGGCCCCGGCCGCCGCGCCCGCCGCCGCTCCCGCGGGCGACGAATCCGGCATCGTCTACGTCAAGAGCCCCATGGTCGGCACCTTCTACAAGGCCGCCTCCCCTGAGTCCAAGCCCTTCGCCGAGATCGGCACCAAGGTCACCGAGACCAGCGTGGTCTGCATCATCGAGGCCATGAAGATCATGAACGAGATCCAATCCGAGGTGAAAGGCACCATCGTCGAGGTCCTCGTCGAAAACGGCTCCCCCGTCGAATACGGCCAGAAGCTCTTCAAGGTTAAGCAAGGCTAAGTCCCAAAACCCCCAAAACCGCGAAGAAACACGAATTCACGCGACGAAACCTCCGGGCTCCACCCCATCGGTTTTAAAATTCGCGTCCATTCGTGTCCATTCGCGGTTAACTCATTTTTAATCCCGTGATCCAAAAGGTCCTCATCGCCAACCGCGGCGAAATCGCCCTCCGCATCGTCCGCGCCTGCCGCGAGCTCGGCATCAAGACCCTCGCCGTCTACTCCGAGGCCGACGCCCAGTCCTTGCACGTCCAGCTTGCCGATGAGGCCATCTGCATCGGCGGCCCCCGCGGTGCCGACAGCTACCTGCGCGCCGACCGCATCATCGCCGCCGCCGAGATCGCCGACGTGGACGCCATCCATCCCGGCTACGGTTTCCTTTCCGAAAACGCCAAGTTCGCCGCCCAGTGCGAGGCCTGTAACATCAAGTTCATCGGCCCCAAGTCGAAGTCCATCGAGATGATGGGCGACAAGGCCGTCGCCAAGGACACGGTCAAGAAGGCCAAGGTCCCCACCGTCCCCGGCTCCGACGGCCCCATCGGCTCCGAAACCGAGGCCATCAAGCTCGCCCGCCGCATCGGCTACCCCGTCATCATCAAGGCCGTCGCCGGCGGCGGTGGTCGCGGCATGCGCATCGCCCACAACGACGTCTCCCTCGCCAAGGAGTTCAACGTCGCCCGCAACGAGGCCGAAAAAGCCTTCGGCAACGGCTCGGTTTACCTCGAAAAATACATCGAGAAACCCCGCCACATCGAGTTCCAGATCCTCGCCGACTCCCACGGCAAGACCCTCCACCTTGGCGAGCGCGACTGCTCCGTCCAGCGCCGCCACCAGAAGCTCATCGAGGAGTCTCCCTCGCCCTTCCTCACCCCCGCCCTCCGCAAGGAGATGGGCAAGGCCGCCATCCGCGCCGCCCAGGCCGCCAACTACCAGAACGCCGGCACCATCGAGTTCCTCGTCGATGCCAAGGGTAACTACTACTTCATCGAGATGAACACCCGCATCCAGGTGGAGCATCCCGTCACCGAAGAGGTCACCGGCATCGACCTCATTAAGCAGCAGATCCTCATCGCCAACGGCGAGAAGCTCGCCTTCGACCAGGGCGACATCCAGTTCACCAAGCACGCCATCGAGTGCCGCATCAATGCCGAGGACCCCGCGCGCAACTTCGCGCCCAGCCCCGGCACCATCGGCCTCTACTACGCCCCCGGCGGCCATGGCGTGCGCGTCGACAGCCATGCGTATTCGGGCTACACCATCCCGCCCTACTACGACTCCATGATCGGCAAGCTGATCTGCTACGGTTCCACCCGTAAGATCGCCCTCGAGCGCAGCTACCGCGCCCTGAGCGAATACCTCATCCGCGGCATCAAGACCACCATCCCGCTGCAAAAGGCCATCATGTCCGACCCCACCTTCATGGAGGGCAAGGCCACCACCGCCTACATGGAAGACTTTTTCGCCCGCACCCCGGTCGATCTCTTCACCCAGTAAGCACCCGCCGAGGCAACTATCTCGGCTTGGCCGCCTGTTTGACTCATCAGCCGCCCGTCCGGGCGGCTGATTTTTTATGCTCGGACCTGTCGCGGATGAGCTCCCCCGCTTTACGCCACCGTCAGGATCGCTCACCGCGTGACGCGCAGACGAAGAAAGCGCCAAGACCGGGGGGATAAGGAAACGGCATCCGTAATCGTGACCGGGCCGGCGAGGTTTTGCCCGCCGGAGCTGGACCAAACCGTGGTCCACGTGGCCAGATCGGCCGAAGCTTCGACCGAATACATCAAGACAGGATCGGCGACGCGTAAAAACTCCAAGGCAAGACGTGCGTCGTTCCGGTTCGTGAGCCTTATCGCAGGCAGGGAAGCGGACACGAGCGGATCTTGGGCGAGGGCATATTCGAGTAGGTTGGGCAGGCCGTCTCCATCGGGATCGGCCATCGGACCGGAAGCGGCGGGATCGGAGAGCTGAGTCGCCGTGAACACGGTGCGCGCCCAGTGGTCTAGGCCGTCCACGGCGACACCGAGCGTGCCGGCGGAGGAGGGGGTGAAGCCCGCGTAGTTGCCCGTCTCGACATGGTAGTCACCCGCATCGGCGGGCGAGGCGGAGGCGATTTCTAAAGACGGCTCCGCAGTCTACCTCGTCCGGCGACGGTGGCGGCAAGGACGACATTTTCTCCGGCGCGCACAAGGCGGGCGGCCGGAGGGCTCACGATCCGCGGGCGCACTCCGCGCGAAAGCAGTTTCACCTCGCCGATCTGGGTGCGCCAAGCCTCGTCCGTGGCGTGAATCTCGATCTTGAGGAAACGAGTCCCGGACGGCGGGACGGTCGGCGCCCCGAGATAGACGCGCGTCCACGCCGGCAACGCGGGATCAGGCGCGTTCGTATAAACCACGGAAAAGGCAAAGGGCTCGGACCAAGTCGTCCCGTCGTGCGACGTGTAG
>JALOTV010000274.1 GCA_025457685.1 Opitutaceae bacterium | reverse complement strand
GCTGGCGAGCCAGAGGCTCCAGACCAGGCCGCCGGTATCCCACCCGCCGAAGGCGGCGAGACCGAGTCCCGCGGCGAAGGCGGCGAGATCGGGCCAGACGGAGCGGGCGGGCGACGCGGCTAGGGCGGGAATGGGGCTCATCGGCGGCGGTGGACGACGTAGGGGGCCTTGGCGGAGGAGGCGGCGCGGGCTCCGGACCAATCGGTCGCGAGCGCGCGTAGTTGCCAGATGGATACGGCGAGAAACACGAGCCCGAGCGCACCCTGGATGGCGGCGAAGGCGGAGGGGCCGGGGGTGACGACGGCGGAGGCGGGGTTGCGCGGATCGACGTGGACCATCAGCGCGGCACCGGGGGCGAGGCGGGTGGCGAGCTCGGCCTCGGCAGCGGCGCGGTCGGGCAGGGCGCGCGAACCGAAATCGAGGCGCGTGCCGGTGTAGTCGCGTCCCGCGACGACGTAGGCGTAGGTCGCCTCGGGGCGGTAGGCGGGGGCGGTGGAGCGGAGTTGAGAGACGGCGACGAGGCGGCTCTCGCGCACGGTGGCGGGCTGGGCGGGCCACGAAAGCGAGCGCAGTCCGACGACGATCTCGGAGGCGTTGAAGGCGACGAGGCAGAGGCCGAGCCAGCCAAGGCCGCCGAAGAGCAGGGCGCCGCAGGTGGAGGCCTGGTGGGCGAGGCGGGAGCGCGGCCGGGTGGTGGCGCGCCAGGCGGCGTCGGGCACGAGAAAGCCGAGCAGACCGGCGGCGAGGGCGACGAGGCCGATGGAGAGGGCGAGAGTGAAGGCGGTCATCGACCGGTGGGGTAGAGACGGTCGAGCTCGCGACGCATGGCTTTCTCGTAGGACTGGTAGCCGGCGCCGGTGGAATCGTAGCGGGAGTTATAGACGGTTTTGTTGATGTCGTAGCGGCCGCCGCCGGTGCGGGCCTGGAACTCGGCGGAGCGGGCGCGGGATGCGCGTTCGATCTCAAGGGAGAGTTGGACGCTGGCCTGCTGGAGTTGATAGAACCAGTTGGTGGAGACAGTGCCGGACTGGAGGGCGGACTGGATCTGGGCGAGCGGCACGTTGGGCGCGGAGGCGAGGTAACGCGCGTAGGTGTCGCCCCCGGCGCGGCGGGCGGCGCGCTCGGCGTCGGCCCAGGAGCCGGAGCCGTTTTGCGCGGCGGTGATGGCGAGTTCGCCGACGGTGCGGTTGGCGGCGCGGTCCTTGATGGGGGCGGCGTAGCGGGCGACGATCTCGCGCTTCTGCGCCAAGGAGGAGTTCAGGTTGGCGACGGTTTGGCGGTCGGGGTGGTCGGGAGGCAGGGACCAGATGGTGGAGAGGGCCTGGCTGACGACGTCGTTGCTGAAGGTGCCGCCGAGGTCGAGCTGCTGGGTGTATTGGTTGGCGACCTCTTTGTTGTAGTCGGCGACCTGTTTAGTGGCGCGGGCGCGGACCTCGGCGCGGGTGGACTGGGGCAGCGTGAGGGTGACGGCCTTGGCGTGCTCGCTCTTCGGAGGAGGCGGGGTATTTGAGCAAGGAGCCGACTTGGTCGAGGGTGGTGAAGTAGGCTTTGCAGACCTTGCGCAGGGTGGCGCGGTTGGCGGCGGTGTCGGTTTTTAAGCGGGCGTTGGCGTTTTCGAGGTGGGCGGTGAAGAGGCGGTTGCGCTCGGCGTCGGGCAGTGGGTGGAGCACGTCGCGCTGAAGCGCCTCGAGGGCGGGAGCGGGCAGGGTGGCGAGGGCGGGCAGGAGTTCGGGGCGGGCGGTTAGGGCGGGGGTGAGGTCGGCGGCGAAGGCGGTGAACTCGATCGGCTGGTTCAGCGCGGAGGCGGCGCGGGCCCATTGCAGCGTGGCGGCGACGGGATCTTCGGCGAGCAGGCGGCGG
Source organism: Opitutaceae bacterium (assembly GCA_025457685.1). Lineage (GTDB taxonomy): Bacteria > Verrucomicrobiota > Verrucomicrobiia > Opitutales > Opitutaceae > IMCC26134_A. The sequence goes on along the minus strand of JALOTV010000274.1, from coordinate 6,668 downwards.
GCGGCGGTCTCGTCGGCGAGGCGGGAGGCGGCGCGCGCAGTGGAGTCGCGAAAATCGTAGGGCAATACGTCGGGCCGGCGGCGGGCATCGTAGCGCGCGAGCACGGGGTGGCCGAGCACGGGGACGGGCGGGAGGGACGCGGCGGACGTGGGGGACGCGGCGGGTGCGGCTTGGATTTTTTGGCGCAGGGTTTTGAGCGGGGCCCAAGTGAGATCGGGCTCGCCGTAGGGCGCCTGGCCGAGGGCGCTCAGGCAGGCGGCGGGCGGGAGGAGGCGGCGGAGCTGGGTGAACTCCTGTTCGCGCAGGGGGCCGCGAAAATGGTGGTCGGCGTGGAGCACGCGGAGGAGTTGGGTGTCGAGGTGGGCGACGCCGCCATCGGGCAGGCGGGAGAGGAGCACGTGGGTCCAGTCGGGCTGGCCGAGGCGGAGAGCGAGCGAGCCGGCGGCGAATATCTCCTCGCGGTCGATGGCGTCGAGTTGCCAGAGGCGACCGGCGGCTTCAAGGGCGAGCGGTTCGGCGCCTTCGGCGGAGCGGGCGGCGCGGAAGAGGGCGCGCCAGGCGGCGGGATCGCCCGGGGTGAGCCGGGCGGCCTCGCGCCAGGCGTCGAGTGCGGCGGAGGTGTCGCCGGCGGAGGCGGCGGTCTCGGCGGCGCGGGCGGAGGCGGCGGAGCGATCCTGGAGGGCGCGCAGGAGGGATTGATCCTCGGGGGCGGGGCCGTCGGGCGCGAGGGCGAGGGAGGCGTGGAGCACGGCGGCGGCGGCGAGCGGGGCGTCGAGGGCGAGGAGGGCGCGGGTCTGGGCGCGTTGCTCGACGCGGGTGAGCGGCCAGCCGCGGGCGAGGAAGGCGCCGAGGCGCTCGAGGTAGGCGGCGTGGGCCTCGGCGGGTGCGTCGGCGGCGGGCGGGGTGAGGTGGCGGCGCTCGGCGAGCAGGGCGAGGGCGGGCGTGGCGGCGGTGCGGGCGGCGGTGAGATCGCCGGCGGCGAGGGCGCGGAATTCGAGTTCCTCGATGGTGGCCTGGGCGAGGGCGGTGATCTCGTCGGGGGTGTTTTCCGGCGAGGGTTCGGCGAAGAGGCGCGTGAGGCGTTGGCGGGCCTGGTCGAGCTGGCGCGTATGCAAGGCGGGATCGTAGGCGGCGAGGGCGGCGTCGAAGGGCGCGGCGAGATCGAGCGCGGCGGGTTGGCCCTCGGCGAGGGCTTGGAGGAGGGCCTCGCGGGCGGCGTTGGCGGCGGAGAGGCGCTGCTCGACGGAGGCGCGAGTGCGGGCGAGCAAGTCGGAGGCCTGGCGGATGGTGGCGTGGAGTCGGTCGCGCTCGGCGGGGCTGAGGGAGGGCGCGGGTGCGTCGGCGGCGGAGTCGGAGGACTCGGATTCCATTTCCTCGGCGTCGTCGCGGAAGCGGGTGGTGACGGCCTGATGCACCTCGGTCCAGACGGACATGAAGTGGTTGTGCAGGGCGCGGGCCTCGCGTTGCTCGGGCGTGAGGGTGGAGTCGTCGGCGTCGGTGGGCGGAAGCGCGGGCTCGATGAGGGAAAGGGTCTCGTTGACCAGGCGCGGGGCGGTGTCGGGCGAGGCGGCGGAGCGGGCGATGGCGAGGCGGAGCTCGGGCGTGGTGTCGGGCAGGGCGGCGAGTTTCTCGATGGCGGAGCGGGCGAGGTTGACCTCGTTCACGCCCCCGACGTCGAGGCAGGCGCGGGTCCACTCCCACCAGGCGAGGGCGGACTCGGGGGCGGCGGCGAGGGCGCGGTGGGCGGGAAGGAGGCGGGCGCGGTGTTGCTCTTCGCGGTAGAGGGCGGAGAGCGCGGCGTGCTGGCCGCGGCGCGCGGCGGAGGCGGCATTGGGCGTGGCGGCGAGGCGCTCGAGCTGGCGAAAGGCGGCGAGCGATTCGGCGGGGAGATCCTTGTAGAGCGCGGTCTGGGCGCGGGCGGCGAGTTGTTCGGCGGACTCGGTGATGACCGGCGCGGGTGCGGTGGACGCGGAGCTTGGGGGCGGGGTGGGTGTGGCGGCGCGGAGGGGAAGCGAAGCGAGGGTGGTGTAGGTCAGGACACAGGCGGCGGAGCGGGCGGCGAGGCGGGCGGGGAAACGCATGTGGTTTTCTTTTGCCGGGAAGCGGCGGGCGTCAAAGTCGAAGGGCGGGCGGGGCGGGATCGTCGGCGCAGAGCGGGCCGTAGAGATCGTGGTAGAGGCGCTCGAGGGTGGTCTCGGGGTCTTCGAGCATCATGGTCTCCTTGATGCGGCTGACGAACATGCCGAAGGCGAAAGGGCTGACGCGCTCGACCTCGATGTAGTCGATGGGCAGGGCGGCGGCGGAGTCGAGAAACGCGAGGGCGGCGGGCAGGTCGAGGAAGCGCGTGGTGGCCTCGGCGTAGGCCTCGACCAGGAGCGGGTGGTCGGGCTCGTGGCGGCGGAGCACGTCGAAGAGGATTTCGGCGCTCCACTGGAGCGAACGGCTGCCGCGCTCGGCCCCGTGAACGCGGCGCGGGACCATGAGGCCGGCCTGGGCGACGCCGCGGAACTGCCATTTGACGAGTTCGCTTTCGGCGAGGGCGGAGCGCAGGTCGTCCTCGGCGTCGGCGCGGGCGAGGAGCGGGCGGATGGCGTCGGCGGAGGCGAGTTGTTGAAACGAGCGCAGGGTGAGCAGGAAGCCGTAGTCGTCGAGGGTGACGAGGGCGTTGCCACCAAGGGTGCGCTGGATGCGGCGGGCGACGATGCGGGAGAGGGCGTCGTTGGCCGAGCGGCCGATGAGGGTGTGGAAAAAGTAGTGGCGCAGATCGGCCTGCGGCTCGGCGTAGGCCTCGACCAGCAGGGCGGCGGCGGTGGGAATGCGGGAGAGGCGGGCCTGGAGGCGGAAGTGGCGGACGAGGGCGGCGGCGTTGGCGGGAGATAGAGCGTAGTGGGAAATCAGATACGCATCGGCGTGGGAATGGGCAGAATCGGAGTAGGCGGAGTTTTTTGACGCAAAGGACGCCAAGGACGCCAAGGGCGCGAAGGAAGGCGGGGAAAACGGGGACGGGGAAGAGGATGAAGTGGTCGCCTGAGGGTCTTTGGGGTGTTCCCTTTGAAGCAGGCTTGAAACGGCGGTGCGGAGGCGGACGACCTCGGCGGCGAGGCCGCTTGCGAGGGGCATCTTGTTGGCGTTCCAGCGCGGGATGGTGGGAAGTTCGCGCGGGGCGGCGGGTTTGACCTTGGCGGTGAGCAGGGTGGTGGAGACGAGGCGCACGCAGCGGGCGTTGAGCACGAAGGTGTCGCCCGGACGCAGACCCTTCAGGAACGACTCCTCGACGGTGCCGAGGTTCCGCGCGCCGAGTTTCACCGTGATCATGGCGTCGGAGGCGATGGTGCCGACGTTTTGGTAGAAATCGCGGGCGGTGCGCGGCGAGGGCAGGGCGAGGTGGCCGTCGGGGTCGATGACGATTTTGCCGAAGAGGTGGGCGTAGGCTTTTTCGAGGGAACGGCCGCCGCCCTGGAGGTAGTGGAGCACGCGGTCGAAGTCGGGGCGCGGGAGGTCTGCAAAAGGGTGGGCGCGGCGCACGAGGGCGTAGGCTTCGTCGGGTGTGGTGTCGGCGAAGACGGCGAGGCCGACGAGGTGTTGCGCGAGCACGTCGGCGGGATTTTGCGGGAGGCGGAGGGGCTCGAGGGCGCGGGCGAGCATGAGGCGCACGGTGGCGGCGCACTCGGCGAGATCGTTGATGTGAGCGAGGTGGAGCAGACGACGGCGCGGAGTTCGCCGCGTTTGAGGCGGTCCTCGACCTCGAGGCGGACGGCGCGGTCGAGCGAGGCGTGGTGGACCTCAATGCGGTCGGCGAGGGTGGGCAGGAGTTGTTTAAGCTGGAGGCGGTGAAGACGAGGGTGGTGCGGTAGCGTTGGAGCTCGATGGCGAGTTCGCGGAGAACGCGGGTGGCGGTGAAGCCGGCGGCGGGGTAAGGGTTTTTGGCAAGCGGGGAGAAGATGGTGACTGCGGGGGCGGAGGTGGTGGGCGGCGGTATGATCTCGATGATCTCGCAGGGGCGGGCGGGGCCGGTGAGGAAGCGGGCGAGCTCGGGGAGCGGGGAGACGGTGGCGGAGAGGCCGATTCTAACCAGAGCTACAGAACGAGAGAGGACAGCGCGACAGTGGGACGGAGCGGGAGGGGTGACGGGTGCGTGGGCATTCTTCGGTGCGCTGTCGTTCTTCTGAGCCTCGAGGCGCTCGGCGGCGAGGGCGAGGAGGCTGCCGCGTTTGTTTTCGGCCAGGGCGTGGAGCTCGTCGATGAGCAGGAAACGAACGGTGGCGAGGGCGGGGGCCCAGGCAGGTTGGGAGAGGAGGAGGGTGAGGCTCTCGGGGGTGGTGACGAGGATGTGGGGCGGTTTTTTGCGCTGGGCGGCGCGGTCCTTGGCGGAGGTGTCGCCGGTGCGGGCGGCGACGCGGATGTGGGGCCAGTTTAATTCGGCCAGCGGGGCGTGGAGGTTTTTCTGGAGGTCGTAGGCGAGGGCGCGGAGCGGGGAGACGTAGATGGCGACGATGCCGGAGGCGGGCAGGCCGGCGGGGGATTCGTGTGCGCGTATCAAGTAATCGAATACGCCTAGGAAGGCGGCGAGGGTCTTGCCCGTGCCGGTGGGAGAGGATAGCAGGACGGAGCGGCCGGCGAGGATGTGCGGGAGAGTGGCGGTCTGGGCGGGGGTGGGCGCGCCGAAGCGGGCGGTGAACCAGGCGGCGAGGGTCGGGTGAAGCGCGCCGAGCGCGGGGACGGCGGCGGGGGGCGGCGGGGAGTTACGGCGCGGCATCGGCGGGGGCGAAGGAGTTGGCGGCGGCGAGGCGGCGGCAGGTTTCGAGGGTGTCGATCTCGGCGGGGGATTTGTCGGTGCGAATGCGGGCGATGCGGGGGAAACGCAGGGCGAAGCCGCTGTCGTGGCGGGCGCTGGGCTGGATGCGGTCGAAGGCGATCTCGAGCACGGTGTCGGGCACGACGAGGCGGAGGCGGCCGCGTTCTTCGAGGGTGTTGGCCAGGAAGTGTTCGGTGAGGGCGGCGATCTCGGCGTCGGTGAGGCCGGAATAGGCCTTGCCGACGGTGAGGAGTGCACCGGTGGCCTCGTCGCGGATGGCGAAGGTGTAGTCGCTGAGCACGCCCTTGCGTTTGCCGTGGCCCTGCTCGACCGCGACCACGACAACGTCGAGGGTGGCGTAGGCTTTTTTGAGTTTGAGCCAGGCGAGGCCGCGGCGGCCCGGGGTGTAGGCGGAGGCGGGGTCCTTGGCCATGAGGCCCTCGTTGCCGCGCTGGCGGGCGTGGTGGAAGGCGGTGTCGATCTCGTCGGTGGTGGTGGCGTGGAGGACGGGGGCGAGGTGGAGGGTGGAGACCTGAGACCTGAGACCTGAAACCTGAGGATTGAGGAGGGATTCGAGGGCGGTGCGGCGGGTGCGGAGGGGGGCGCGGAGGAGGGACGTGTTGTTGAGCCAGAGGAGGTCGTAGGCGGAGAAGGCCAAGGGGATCTCGTGGCCGAGGAAGAGGTCGGGGCCGTCGAGGCGGCGGTTGAGGCGTTTTTGGAGGTCGGCGAAGGGGAGGGCGCGGCCGTCGCGCCAGGCGAGGAGTTCACCGTCGAGGATGCAGTCGGCGGAGAGTTCGCGGCGGGCGGCGGCGGCGAGGTCGGGAAACTGGTCGGTGATGCGGTGGAGATCGCGCGAGTAGAGTTCGACGCGGTCGCCCTGTTTGTGGAGCTGGCAGCGGATGCCGTCGTATTTTTCCTCCAGCCAGACGGGCGGGCCGAGGCGGGCGAGCAGGGCGGCGGCGGTGGGCTCGGGGCTGGCGAGCATGAACTGGAGCGGGTGGAAGACGCGCAGCGTGATGGCGGAGAGGGTGTCGGCGAAGGCGGCGCGGACCACGGCGGGGAGGTCGCCGCAGAGCAGGTGGGCCTCGCGGACGGCTTCGAGCGGGCGGGTGGAGGCGGCGGCAATGGCCTCCTCGACCAGGCCCTCGCGCAGGCCGATGCGGAGGTCGCCGCCGATGATTTTGATGAGGTATTTGGCGGCGAGCGGGGTGAGGCGGGCGAAGACGGCGAGGAGGAGGTCGAGCTTGGCAGCGGGGCCGGAGGCGGCGGCGAGGCGGGCGAGGAGGGTGTCGAGTTCGGTGAGGGGGAGGGGAGTGGGCGTGTGGTGGGTGACGGAGACGGAGGCCGAGCTGGAGCTCGGCGTTCCCGGGGCGGCGAGGAGGGCCTCGGCGGTATCGCCGCTGTCGCCGAAGCGGCGGTAGGCGGCGCGGAAGTCGCCCTCGTGGTGACCGGAGACCTCGAGCACGGCGCGGCGGAGGAGAGACCAGCCGGTTTGGAGCGAGCGTTGGTCGGTCTGGGGGAAGGGGCGGCCGGAGAGGTAGAGCGCGGCGAGGGCGGCGTCGTCGGCGGAGGAGGCGGCGAGGCGGGCGAAGTGGTCGCGTAGGAGGGCGATTTTTTGCGACTTGGCGGGGGTGGCGCGGATGGCCTCGGCGACGGCGGCGAGGGCGTCGAGGGTGGCGAGGGGAACGGAGGAGGCGGGGGTGGTGAGTTTGTCACCAAATTGGTGACAATTTGGCGAGGACTGGGAAATTTGCTGCGCAGTGGGTTGCGAAAGTTTGTCACCAAATTGGTTACAAAATGCTGGGGCCTGGGGCGGGCGGGGAACGGTGCAGGCGATTTCGGAGGCCGAGCTGGGGCTCGGCGTTCCCGGGGT
>JALOTV010000273.1 GCA_025457685.1 Opitutaceae bacterium | reverse complement strand
CCACGCCGACGCCTGCAAGCCCGGCGACCGCGTGCTCATCGTGGACGACCTCATCGCCACCGGCGGCACCCTGCTCGCCGCCGCCAAGCTCATCCGCTCCCTCGGCGCGGAGGTGGTCGGCGTGGCCTCCATAATCGACCTGCCTGAACTCGGCGGCTCGGAAAAACTGCGCGCCGCCGGCCTGCGCGTGCACGCGGTGTGCAGCTTCACCGAGGACGAATGAGGCGGGATTTAACCGCGAATTTCTCGGTTAAAAAATTCAGATTAAATTTTTGTCATCTGGACAAACGCCGGGCTCGCGCCCGCCGCGCGGGCGCGGCTCGAGGCCGGGGTGGCGGCCGCCGGACACCGCCTGGCCTGGGCCGCGCAAAGCGCGGCTTCGGTGCTCGCACCGGGCGGTGACGATCCCGCCCTCGCCGGGGCCGACATCGCCTTCGGCCAGCCCGACGACGGGGCCTGCCGGCGCGAGCGTCGCCTGAAGTGGATCGCCCTGACCTCTGCCGGCTACACCCGCTACGACCACGAGGAGACCAAGGAGGCGCTGCGGGCGCGCGGCGCGGTGCTGACCAACGCGTCCTCCGTCTTCGCCGAGCCCTGCGCCCAGCACCTGCTCGCGATGATGCTCGGCCTCAGCCGCGGCCTGCCCCAGTCGGTGGCGGAGCAGCGCGGCGAGCGCCGCTGGATGCATTTCGAGCGCCGCGGCGAGTCCCGCCTGCTCAACGGCCAGACTGTGCTGCTCCTCAGCTATGGCGCCATCGCCAAGCGCCTGGTCGAGCTGCTCGCGCCCTTCGGCATGAAGATCTATGCCCTGCGCCGCCGCGCCTACAGCGAGGCCGGCGTGCACGTGATCGCGGAGGAAAAACTCTCCGCCGTGCTGCCCCTCGCCGACCACGTGGTGAACATCCTGCCGGAAAACGAGGCCACGCACCGCTACGTGAACTCGCGCCGGCTCGACCTCGTGAAGCGCGGCGCGTTTTTCTACAACATCGGCCGCGGTCCCACGGTGGATACCGGCGCGCTGATCGACGCACTCGAGGGCGGCAGATTGGGCGGCGCGTATCTGGACGTGTTCGACCCCGAGCCCCTGCCGGCCACGAGCCCGCTGTGGACCACGAAAAACTGCTGGATCACGCCACATAGCGCCGGCGGCCGCAGCGACCAGGACGAGGCGCTGGTGGCGATGTTTTTGGCCAACCTGGAAAAATTCACGGCCGGCCGTCGCGACGAAATGAGTGGCGTGGTGATCGGCTGAAACGCGGATTTTTTGACGCAAAGGACGCGAAGATCGCAAAGGAAAGACAGCGCCGACGTAAGGCTGACGACGGGTGATGGTTAAAACTTCGGAATCCAGAATTTTTGACCACGGATAAACACGCATGGACACGGATAAGCCGACTTTATCCGTGTTTATCCACGTCCATCCGTGGTTAAAATTTGGATACGTCTGTCCGGCGGTTCGAGTCGCGACCTGGCGTTAAAAAACTGAGCCTCCGATCACGTCGGACTCAGTCCTCGCGGTGGTGCTGGTGGCGGAAGGGTTTTGCCGCGCGTTCGTCGGCTTTTTTGCGCCAGCCGGGCTTGCTCGCGACGGCGCCGGGTTTTTTCAGGGACGGGGCCTTGGCGGCCTGCTCGGCCTTGAGCTTGCGGTAGCTGGCGAGACGTTCGGCCGGCAGCGTGCCGGCCTCGATGGCGGCCCGCACCGCGCAGGCGGGCTCGTCCTCGTGGCGGCAGCTGGTGAAGCGGCAACGCGTGGCGACCTCGACGATGTCGGCGTAGGCTTCCTCAAGCGCCTCGTCGGCATCCCAGAGCTGGAGCTCGCGCATGCCGGGCGTGTCGATGATGAGCGCGCCGCTGGGCGCGAGCACGAGCTCGCGGCGCGTGGTGGTGTGGCGGCCCTTGGCGTCCTTCTCGCGCACCTCGCCGGTGGGCAGCTCGGCGTCGCGGGCGAGGCGGTTGATCAGGCTGCTTTTGCCCACGCCGGAACTGCCGACAAAGGCGAGGGTGCGGCCGGGCGCGGCGTGGCCGCCGAGGAGTTTTATGCCACGACGGGTCTGGCTGCTGGTCACGAGCACGGGCACGCCGGGCACGAGGCGCTCGATCTCCTCGCGCACGGATTCAGGGTCGTCGTGCAGGTCGGCTTTGTTGAGCACGATCACGGGCGCGGCCCCGCTGTCGCGCGCGGCGACGAGGAAACGTTGGATGCGCTTGGGGTTGTAGTTGCGGTCGAGCCCGCTGACCAGAAACACCACGTCGATGTTGGCCGCGATGAGTTGCTGGGACTGTTCGCCGCCGGCGGATTGGCGGGAGAAACGACTGCGTCGTGGCAGCAGGGCGTGCAACTGGGCGCGGCCCTCGGCGCCGGCGATGGGCGCGACCGCCACCCAGTCGCCCACGGCAGGGTAGAGGTCGGGCTGGCGCTTGGCGTCGTGGTGAAATTTGCCCGTGCACTCGGCGAGCAACTCACCGTCGGCGGTCACCACGGCGTAGTAATGGCGACGCAGCTCCACGACCACGCGGGCCGGCCGCAAGCCGGCGGCGGCGTGGGGCGCGAAGGCGGCCTCCCAGCCGGCGTCCCAGCCGTAGGGGACGAGTTCCAGGTTCTGCGTCGGGGCAGACATCGCGGGCGACGAGCGCGGACTCAAAGCGCGATTACGCGGTCCTTCGGCTCGGGATGCTGGCGGAAAAAGAGCGCGGTGTGGCCGACGGTGCCGACGCAGGCCACGCCGGTCTCGGTCTCGATGCGGGCGACGAGCTCGGCGCGTTCGTGGCGGTCGGCGCCCTCGAAGCGGAGCTTCACCAATTCGCGGGCTTCGACCAGGCGGGCGAACTCGCGAAAAAAGGCGGGCGCGAGGCCGGCTTTGCCGACCTTGAGGGCGGGCTCAAGCGTCTGGCCGAGGCCGCGAAGGCGGGTTTTTTGCGCGCCGGTGAGAGAGGAATTTTCCATGGAACGGCCGATGAAGGCCGAAACCGGGGCGCGCGGGAACGCGAAAAAATCCCGATCATATCGCCGGCAGCTCTACCACGCGTAGGTGAGCTCGGCGCGGACGAGGCGGGGCGGGGCGAGGCCCACCACGCCGGAGTCGGTGCGGGAGGTCTCGATCTCGGCGTCGAAGAGATTCTCCACCGCGAGCACGAGGCGCAGGCGCGGGGCGAGGTCGATCCGCACGGAGAAATCGATCCGCGTGGCGGCATCGAGCTCGAGCGCGGGGTTGTTGAGATCATCCTCAAACTGGGACGACACCCAGCGCGCACGCAGGTCGAACTCCAAGGCAGCGGCGGCCTGCCACGCGGCGCCGGCGGTGACGGTATGGCGCGGCACCTGGGCGAGACGCCGGCCGTCGAGCGCCGCGGCATCTTCGCCGCCGGAGCGCACGCGGGCGTCGGACAGGAGGTAGTCGGCGTCGAGACGCAGGGACGGGACGGGTTGCCAGAAACCGCCGAGCTCGAGGCCGCGCACACGGGTGGAGTCGAGGTTGCGGCGTTCGCGGGTGTTGGCCGGCGCGGGCAGGGAGACGTTGGCGATGGCGTCGGACAGGGCGTTTTCGAAGACAGTAGCGCGCAGTCCGCCCCGCGCGCCGGGCGCGGCGTAGTCGAGGCCGAGCTCGCCGCCGAGGAGCGTCTCGGGATCGAGGGCGGGGTTGGCGCGGGTCTCCACCGGGCCGACGCGGAAGGGGCGGTAGAGTTCGTTGAGCGTGGGCGAGCGGTAGGCGGAATAGGCGGCGGCGCGGGCGGTGAGCGTATCGGTGGCCCGCCAGGCGAGACCGGCAGAGGGCGAGAGGGCGAGGTCGTCGCGATCGGCGTAGGCGTCGTCGCGCAACACGACGCCGGTGGCACGCACGGTCTCGCGGCGAAACCCGTCGGCGCGGCGAATGGCGTCGAGCCGCGCGCCGGTGGTGAGGGTGAGATCGGGGGCGAGCGGGCGGGCGTGGGTGGCGAAGAGCCCGGCGGAGTTCTGGACGCCGCCGGCGCGGCGCTCACGGGCGAAGCCGCCGCCGGTGAAGAAAAACCGTTCCCGCGTCTGGCCGTCCACGTGACGCGCGTCCACGCCAAAGGTGGTGGTGGCGGAGTCTGCGTCCGCCTCGCCGAAGATCAGCTGGGCAGCCGCGCCGGCGGCGGTGGCGGGCACGGCGTATTGGTCGCTTGCTGGCGTCTCGGCGGTGCGGGTGGCGTTCACCCCGGAAAAGGTGCTGCGGTAGTCCTGGTCCTGGGCGTAGGCGGTGACGGACCACGCGGACACGGCGGAGTCGCGCGGGGCACCGGCGAGGCGGGCGGAAACGGAGCGCTCCTCGGAGGCGTTGCGCTGGTAGGGCGTGCCGTTGCCGCGCTCCTCGCTCCAGGCGCGGACGGAGGTCTCCAGCGTAGTGATTTCGCTGATACGCCGGGCCCAGGCGAAGCCGGCGCGCGAGGTCTCGAGATCGGCGGGCACGTCGATGCGGCCCGGATCGCGCACGAGTCGCACGCCGTCGGTGGCGTAGGCGGAGGCGTCGAGTCGAAAGGCGTCGCGGGCGTCGTCCGAAGGCAGGGTGGCGGAGACCTCGCCGCCGCGGGCGCGGTGTTCGCCGACGGTGGCGGAGA
>JALOTV010000038.1 GCA_025457685.1 Opitutaceae bacterium | reverse complement strand
CACCCCCACCCGTAAGCCACCCCAAAAACAGGGCCAAAACCCCCGCCACCCTCACCCCCAAGCCCCCGAAGCTCCGGCACAAAACCAACAAAACCCCACCCGCCGCCATGCCCTCCGTTCACCGCCGCCCCGGCTCGCCCTATTGGTGCGCCGCCTTCACCGACGAAAACGGCCGTCGCCGTCTCCGCTCCGTCAAAACCACCGACCGCGCCGCCGCCCTCGCCGAGGCCGAACGGCTGCAACGTGCCGCCGACCTGCTCGCCAAACCCTCCGGCCCCACCGTCCCCCTCGCCAACGCTGGCGAAATCATGGAGCGGCTTGTCACCCTCACCGGAAAAGCCCGCAACGGCTCGCTCACCGTGGAGGACGCGCAAGGCCTCGTTTCCGATCTGCTCGAAAGCACCGGACAGGACCGGCTCCGCGTGGAGACCGTCCGCCAGTTTTTCGACACCTTCGCCGCCGAGAAATCCAAGGCCCGCGCCAAGGGCACCGCCCTGCGCTATGGTCGCATCCTCGCCGACTTTCTCGAACACCTAGGCCCCCGCGCCGACCAACCCCTCGCCCGCCTCACCGCCCGCGACGTGCAATCCTTCCGCGACGCCGAGCTTGCGCGCGGAGTCTCGCCCGCCTCGGCAAACATGGCGGTCAAGGTCCTGCGCGTGCCGCTCAATCTCGCCCGCCGCCAAGGCATCCTTGCCACGAACCCCGCCGAGGCCGTGGACACCCTAGGCCACGAAAAAGCCGAACGCCGCGCCTTCACCGTGGAGGAACTCCGCCGCCTGCTCGCCGTCGCCCCGGACGACTGGAAAACGATGGTCCTGCTCGGCTATCATTGCGGCTTCCGCATCCAGGACGCCGCCTCGCTCCGCTGGAATCAAATCGACCTCGAAAAGGGCGTCATCGCCCACCGCCCCGGCAAGGAACGCCGCGACCGCGCCGCGAAGAAAAAGCAAACCGTCATGCCTGGCGAGTTGCTCGAATGGCTCCGCCCCCGCCAAGGCGTCGGCACCGCGCCCGTTTGCCCTTCGCTCGCCGGTAAACGCTCCGGAGGCTGCTCCGGCCTCTCGCTCACCTTCCGCGCCCTGCTCGAACAAGCGGGCGTCACCTTCGCCAACGTCTCCGGCGACGGCGCGAAGAAAGCCTTTTATGATCTCGGCTTTCACTCGCTCCGCCATTCGTGCGTCACGCACGCGGCCAACGCGGGCGTCTCTGAGGAAATCCGCCGCGAACACGTCGGCCACGCCTCCGACGTTCACCGCGATTACACGCACCGGGAGATCGAGACCACCCGCCAAGCCCTCGCCGCAATGCCGCGCCTGCTCACCGCATGAATCCCCGCCGCCTAAAGCACCGCGCAAAAGGCCTCGACGGTCTCGCGTTTGGCACTCATGCGACGGCGAGCACCGGGTCGGCCGTAAAGTGGAGGCGGACCGTCTCCGGACGCGCCCCGTCCTCGAAATACCCGCGCACCGCGTCCGTCACCACGTCCTGTAACTCGGCGAACGTGTCGCCCTGCGTGCAAATGCCGCCGCCCGCCGGGTCATCCCATCGGGCGACAAACCCGCCGGTCTCGGCGCAAGGCGTGACGCTGAAAACCAATTCCATGCGCGCACCCTACGCCCGCACTCTCGCCGGTCAAAGCAAACGCCCGCACTTCATCGCATGAAATCGCCCACCCCTCGAATCTCGAAAAGGACGGTGCCAAACGGTGCTAAACTCTCGAAGCCGCGCCGCGCCAATGCCAAGCGGCCCCCCTCCCCCCCGCCCCCCACCCCCGGCGAGGCGGGAGCGCGTGAAGGAGGGGACGGACTGGACACTGAGTTTCCCGATCAGGAGAACCCCACCTACGCCAAGGAGCCGTCAGCCGAGGAGACTGCGCGCCGATTTACGCACCTGAGCGCGACAGGCGTTGCCGTGGAGGCCATCGCGAAAATTGAACGTCGGACACACACCGACCCCACCGCCGTCGAAAGCCTCGTCGTTATCGCCCGCGAAGCGATTGAGGCCCTGCACCGTGTTTGCGCCGAGGAGCGCAACGGCACGTTTGGCCCGGTGGGATTGCTGCGCGAAATGTATTCGACGGAGCCGTTCCCGGTTTTGCGCTACCCGGACCCGACTTGCGAGGCCGCGAAGGCTCAGGCGCAGATTCTTCGCGACCTCGAACGCGGGGATTTCTCCGCGCCGAAGCACGCCGACAATGAAATCGACGCCCTCGTTCGCCGCGTCTGGTTTCCTGTTGGTGGAAAAATCCTGCCGCCGGATTTGTCGAACGAAGAATGGGTGCGCCTCTTTGTCGGAAAACTGCGAGGCCTGCCCGACGGCTCACCGGAAGCGAAGCTACGCGACGAGGTCTTGAACGTGGATTCCTATGCCGATAAGAACATGCGGACCCGGCGCATAAGGACGGTCAATAAACGCCTCAATTCTGACATTGCCGCGCTGGGTAGGGGCGACACACCGAACGCTCCAAGCACGCGGGGCGAGTTTGAGCGCGAGGCTGAGCGACTTCGGAAGAAAGCCGCGAAAAAAATCGCCGAGATCAGGGCGTTACCACCTGAGGACTCACACCATGACGAGGCGTGGGCGAAACTCGAAAAACGCCTGCTGGAATGGGGGGAGGCGCACCGCGCGGCGGCGGGATAAAAAACGTCCCGACGAAGATTCTTTTTTTGTTGGGACGCGCGCAGGTAGTCGGGGAGCGACGCCAATCCTACAGGTGATGGCCTCATGCCAACCACCGGACCCGCGCCAATCGCGCCCCATAAAACCAACACCGCACCCGCGAAACTCGCGGAACTCGCCACCACCGTCCCGCACCTCGAAGGCAATCGCGCCGTCTTCGATTCAACTTGGCTCCGCTTACCTCGCCCCGGCGAACGCTGCTCGGTCTCCGGCCTGAGCCGGAGCGGCTTGGTCGAGCTTTGCATCGGCGGACCCCGCAATAACTGGAAACCGCCCGTCGAAGCTCGCCGCCTGAAACGCAAGGGTGCGGCTAGAGGCGTCGTTTTGATTTCTCGCGCCTCGTTGGTCGCGTTCATCGAAGCCCTGCCAAGCACGAGCCAATCCGACGTTCTAACGGAGGACTTCGAATGACCATCGCCGACAACACCGACGGTGGACTCGCCGAAGAATCGCGCACCGGCCCGCCACCCGAAAAACGAAAAAGCCCGGCGAGCGTTGAAGCACTCGGCCGGGCCATTGCTGAAGTTTTGACGATCTTGCGACAGCTTGAGGCCTTGCCGCCCGACGAGCAAGCCGACGCTGCAACTCTCGACGCGCTTTCCGACGCATGCGCAGAGGCGTCCGTGCGTCTTGCATACCTCGCGCACCGGCAAAGGGAGGTCGCATGATTGCCACCGCCCGACACGACCGCCGCGCGCTACTCGACGAGGCCAAGCGCCGCGTGCCGCTCACCGTCGCCGCCTCCGCCCTCGGCCTCGAACTCCGCCCCAACGGCCTGCAACGCTCACCGCTCCGCCCCGACGGCAAGCCCTCGTTCTCCGTCACGCAAGACCGGCTCTGGCACGATTTCGCGGACGGCACCGGGGGCGACGTGGTTGCGTTCGTGGGTGCCGCCGCCGGGTGCAATGACGGCGAGGCAATCAAACGCCTGCTCGCTCTCGCCGGTCTCGACTCCGGCCGCGACCTCGCCCCGCTCCGGCTGGCACCTCGCCCACCAACACCGCCACCCCCGCCGAAACGCGACGAACTCACCGGCCTGCCGTTGCGAACCCCGACCGTTGGCGACCTGGCACACGTCGCACACCAACGCGGGTTTGCGGTCTTCGCCGGTCTCGAACTCGCCCACCGGCGCGGCATGTTTTGGACGGCGAGCGTCCCGCATCGCGGAGACGTAGTCGAAAGCTGGATACTAACTGACGCCGCCCGAAAGACCGGCATGGCCCGGCGAATGGACGGCGAGCCTTGGCAATTCCGCAACGGCACCGCGAAGAGCAACGCCCTGCGCTCCGATGACAACCACCCGCCCGGCCTCGCCGACGTAGTGGAGGCCGACCGCCGCGCCGTCCTTGTCGCCGAGGGTGAACCCGACGCCCTCGCCGCGCTCACCTGCGCATGGGCGTGCGGCATCGCCGACCGCGTGGGCGTTGTTTGCCTGCCCGGTGCATCGCGAGGCCTATCCGGTCCCGTGATCGAAGGTCTCGCCGGCCGACGGGTGCGCATCCTGCGTCAAAGCGACAAGCCCGACGCCAACGGAAAGCGACCCTCGCACCGCGCCGCCGCCGCGTGGATTGCCTCACTCACCGCCGCCGGAATCTCCGCCGACGTTGCCAGCCTCGACGGCCTCACTCGCCGCGACGGTGCGCCCGCAAAAGACGTCGCCGACCTGCTCCGCGACGCAGCCCTCGAACAACTTGAAACCCTTTCCGCCGCCCTGCTGCGCGGCCTCTGCCGATGAACCCTATTTCCGCCGCAGTCTGCGAAATCGACTTCGTGGACGACACCCAAACACCCCAAATCATCACCGCCGCTCAGGCCTTGGCCGAGGATGCTTCGCCGTGGCCCCCGCCGCGCCCGCTGTCCCGCCCTGCCGCCCCCGGACTCGATTACTCGAAGGCCATACCGTCGAGACTCGCGCCCCTACGGGATTTCTGCGCCGCCGTCGGCGAGGCCCTGCAAGTTCACCCCGACTTGGTCGCGCCTCTCGGCATCGCGCTGGCCTCCCTCGGCACAAGCCGCGCCCTCGAAGTCGAACTGTCGCCGCAATGGCGCGAGACTGGCCCACTCTGGGTTTGCGCCCTTGCCGAACCCGGCGAGCGCAAGTCGGCCTTGCTCGGATTACTCGCCAAGCCGCTGCACGCGTGGCAAGCCGAGCAACGGGACTACCTCCGTCACGCTCTCGCCGAATACGAGGAGCGGCGCCGGAGCACCGAGGCGCGGTTGTCGGGCACCCGGGCCAAACTCGCCAAGGCCAAGCCGGGAGAACTGCGCGCCCTTGAAAGCCAGGCCCTCGAACTTGCCGCGAGTCTGGAGGGTATGCCGCCGCTTGCCGCGCCCGAACTCGTCACCTCGAACGCGACGCCCGAGGCCGTTCGCGACCTGCTCACCCGCAACGGCGAAAAGGTCGGCATCGTTTCCGCCGAGACTGACGCGGGCCAACTTCTGGGAGGCCGCTACGCCAAAAACGGCGCAGCCAACATCGACCTGTTTCTCGCCGCGTTCACCGGCGATCCCTGCCCGTCCCATCGCATCGGCCGCGACATGCCGCTCGCTCGTCCCGCGCTGGCAATGGCCCTGTGCGTGCAGCCGCAAGCCCTCGCCGACGTGCTTCGTGATCCCGTGGCGCGCGGACGCGGCTTCGTGGACCGGCTATGTTTGATTCACCCCCCGAGCCGCATGGGGTCGCGCTCGCTTCACCCCGCCTCCGTCCCGCCTGCGCTTGTCGAGTGGTGGGGCGCAAACATTCGCCGCCTGCTCGATCTGCGTTGGCCCGGCCGCGTCACCCTCGACGCCACCGGCCCCGTCCGTTGCGAGGTCGGCCCCCGCGTGCTTCGGCTCACCCCGGAGGCCAGCGATGCGTTCGATGCGCTCCGCCTCGACCTCGAAAGCCGCATCGGTGAAACGGGAGACCTGCGCCCGGTCTCGGGGTTCGCCTCGAAGTTGCCCGGCGTCGTTGCCCGTATCGCCCTCGTCATGCAGGCCATGCAGGACCCTTCCGCCGAGCGTATCACCGGCGAGACCATGCGCGCCGCCTGCGAGTGGGCTCCGTTTCTCCTCGGGCATTTTCGCAGCATCCTCGGCGACGCGGGGGACGGTGACGCGGTGCGAATCGCTCGCCGTCTGCTCGCCGCAATCAAACGGCATCGTGTCACCGAGCTGTCTGCGAAAGAAGCCTTCGACCTGCTCGACGGCGGTGCGCTGCAAACGATGGAGGAGCTTCACCCCGCGCTCGACCTGCTCTTGGATAAAAACTGGCTCCGCGAGTTGCCGCCGCCGCAACCACGCCCCGGCAGGCCACCGAGTCCGCGTTTCACGGTGAATCCCGCCGCCCTCTATCCTTCCGAAACCACGGGGCCAAACGGGGCCAAATTCGACCAAGCGGGAGTTTAGCCCCGTTTCGCACCGTGTTTTCTCTGTAATCGACTGCGCGCAACTGGTCGCCCGCTGCCATCTTGCTTATGACCACCGACCCAAACGAAAAATTCCTTCGCGTCTGCGAAAACATCGCCAGTGGTGACACCATTGCCGCCGCTTGCCGCGAGGCTGGCATTGGCGAACGAACCTTTTTCCGTGCGCTGGCCGAAGATTGCGACGGTCCCCTCGGGCAGTCCTACGCGCGCGCGCGACGCTTCCGAGCCGACAAACGCGCCAGCGAGATCGAAGAGCTGTCTCGTCGCGCCTGCCTACCTCGCGACCACCCCGAATGGCTCGACCCGCAAGCGGTCCGTGTCGCGGTGGACGCGGCGAAGTGGCTCGCTGCCCGCGAAAACAACGGACGTTTCGGCGAGCGGCTCACAGTCGAAGACGCGGCCCCGAAAAAATCCCTCTCACGCGCCGAGGCTTTAGAGCACTTGAGGGCGGGGTCGATAGACGTGGACGAGGTGTTGGCCGGATGGCTGGGCCACAGCGAGACGCCGACCTTGCCCGCGCCGACGCCTGCTCAGGACTGATTTGCCGTCAGGGGTTGGCTAGACAACCAAGTCGGAGATAAACGACTCCAGCGTCAGGCTGGCTTTCTCCTTGTCTGCTTCCGATTTGAGCATTGGCGGGAGTGCCAACGCCTCCGGCAACTCCTCCAGCAGGGACTCCAGCCTGCTGCCCGGATACGGGCTGTCCAGAAACAGGTTCGCCGCCGTCTGTCGGTCCTTGAGGAGGTTGTGCGGAAGGGGCAGTAGCCGCTCCTCCGGTAGCAGGTCGCGAAGCTGGCGATTGGCCCACTCCACCTCCTTTTGTTCCGCTTCGGCCACCAGTGCGCGGAGCGTTGCCACCGCCGCCATTAGGAACTCGTCCGGGTTGCGAGGCGGGTGGGATTCCGGTGGGAGGAGCAATAGCAGGTCCGGCCTGTCTCGCGGCGCCCACGCCTTCATTGATGCGATTGATTTCATTGCGAAGAGTCTCTGCCCGAAGAGCACCTCCGGGGTTGCGTGCGGTTATTCGTGCGCGTGGAGCTTCCAAAAAACAAGAACTTCGCCCACCTCGCCGCACCCTTTGGCACCCTCGCCGTTTGCCTGCGTTCCTTGGCGTTTTGTTACTAGTGAAGGCACAAAATGGAGCAGGCGAAGAGACTCGAACTCTCGACGTCCACCTTGGCAAGGTGGTGCTCTACCAACTGAGCTACGCCTGCGTGAGAGATGCGGAGAAAAGAGGGCCGTGTGTTATGGTCAATAGGTTTTTCAAAAAAACCTGAGAAATCTTTTAACGCAGGTTCTCCAAGTCGAAAATCAGCTGATTGCGGGCCTGCACAGGCAGAGGCACCACGCCGGCGGCGAGGAGCATCGGCATGGTTTCGTCGGCCAAGAGGTGGCGGATAACGAATGAGAGCCGGCGGGCTTCGCTTTTGCGGAAAACCAAGTGCACCGGCAGACGCAGTGGATAGTCGCCCGTGTGCAGATTCTCCGAGGTCGGACCATAGGCGACATCCCGCTCGCCCTTGGCCAAGAGCAGAACCTTCAACCCCGAGCCTTCCGGCGGGGGCGACGACACCAGCGCGATGCCGCCCTCCTCGCCGCTGATGCGCGCCAAGGCGCGACTCTTCTCGTCAAACATCGCGACGGTGGGCTTGAACTCGGGCTTCTGCAGCACGCTAAACCGGAAAAGGTCGATCGCCAGCCCCTCGCGCCGGGTGGCCGCGACGGCGGTGATGCCGCGCACCGCCCAGTTGCCGCTCACGCCGAGTTCGCTCCAGCGCTTGAAGTTGTTGAGTTCGCTGGCGCCATACACGCCGGCGAGCTGGGCGTAGTGCAGCTGGACCAACGGGACACTCTGCGGCACCACGAAAACGGCCGTCATGTAGCCGACCACCGAACTGGAAAACTCTGGCCCCGGGCGCGTGTCGCCCTCGGCAAACACCAGCAGCCCGAGGTCGCCGGCCTGCGCGCCCAAATCCTCCAGACCGAGGCGGCTACCCCGCATGTTGAGCGAGATATCGAGGTCGTTTTTCGCCGCAAACGACTTCATCTCGGCCTCCAACGGCGTCGCGACCATGTCCGAACCGACGAAGCGGATCGGCGCGGAAAACACGGGGGAAACCAAGGCTGATAAAAGCGCGGCGAGGGCAAAAAATCGCGTCATAGGGTGCTGGCTAACTGCCAAGGCGGCACCACGCAGGCAAACGCAAACCCGTGAGGCGAAAAAGCGCCGACCGCGACTAATCCAGGGTGTCCAGCTCGGGCCACTGGGCGATCTTGCGATGCAGGGTGCGGCGACTCACGCCCATCAGCTCGGCCGCCTTGGTGCGGTTGCCGCGAGCCTTGAGCAGCGCCTCGCGCAGGAGGCGTTTTTCGTTTTCCGCGACCGAGAGTGAGGTGTCGGCGACCACGCCTCCGGGCAAGGCGAGCACGCCGCCGGTGGAGGCCGAGGACGGAAGCGCCAGCGCGCCCGCCCCGCCCGTCACGCCACGCGCGGCGGGCTCCGCGCCGGGATGGGCCATGCCGCGGTAGCGCGGATCTAGGTCGTATTCGGTGAATTTGCCGCCGCGATGCAGCACCACGGCGTTTTCGCAGAAGTTGCGAAGCTCGCGGATGTTTCCCGGCCAGCGGTAGGCGCAGAGCGTGCGCAGTGCGCCGGGCTCCAGCTGGGGCGCGGGCGTGCCGTTTTCGCGCGCGAAAAATTTGAGGTAGTGCGCAAGCAACAGCGGAATGTCATCCGGCCGATCGCGCAGCGGGGGCGTGAGCAGGCGCACGACGTTGAGGCGGAAAAACAGGTCTTCGCGGAATTTTCCCTCCGCGACCATGCGCTCGAGGTTGCGGTTGGTGGCGGCGACGAGGCGGACGTCGAGCTGGATGGGCTTGCTCCCGCCCACGCGCTCGATGGCGCGCGTCTCGAGGAAGCGCAGGAGCTTCACCTGCGTGCTTTGCGAGATCTCGCCAATCTCGTCGAGGAAGAGAGTGCCGCCGTCAGCCGACTCGAAGCGCCCCACCCTACGCTCGGTCGCGCCGGTGAACGCGCCGCGCTCGTGGCCGAAGAGCTCGCTCTCCAGCAGGTTTTCCGAGAGCGCCGCGCAGTGCACCGCGACAAATGCGGCACGCGCGCGCGGGCTGGCCTGATGGATGGCCTGGGCGATGAGTTCCTTGCCCGTGCCGCTCTCGCCCTCGACCAGGATGGTGGCCTTGGCCGGCGCGACGAGGCGCACCTTGTCGATCAGATCGCGCAGCGCGCCGGAGTGGCCGATGATGCCGTCGAAGCTGAACTTCTCGTCGAGCCGCTCGTGCAGCTGCTTCACCTCGACCTCGAGGGTCTTGGTCTTGAGCGCGCGCTGGAGCAGGACCTCGAGGCGCTCGAGGTTGACCGGCTTGGTGAGAAAATCGACCGCGCCGCGCTTCATCGCCTCGACCGCCGTATCCACATTTCCATACGCGGTCATCATGATCACGGCCGGGCGCTGCGGGAGGGCGAGGGCCTTGTCGATGACCTTGAGGCCGCTCTTGCCGGGCATGCGAAGGTCGGTGAGCACGGCGTCGAAAGGCTGGGCGTCGAGCAGGTTGAAGGCCTCGTCGGCGTTGGCCGCGACGGACACGTCATAATCGTCCTCCAGGGCCTGGCGAAGGCCCTCGCGGGTGTGCTTCTCGTCATCGACGATCAATACGCTGGGCAACATGCCTGCGAGTCAGGCAGCGCGGGCCGACCAGCGCAAGCAGCGGGTGTGCCTTTATGGCGCAGGGCCGAGGAGGCGGACGCGGCGGTGCTTGAGCGGGAACTGCAGCGTCACGGTGGTGCCATGGCCGGGATTGCTCTCGACCGAGATGTGGCCGCCGTGGGCGCGCATGATGCGCTGCACGACCATCATGCCCAGTCCGTGGCCGCCGGGCTTGGTGGTGTGGTAGGGCTCGAAAAGGCGCGCGAGGTCCTCGGGCTTGATGCCGGTGCCGGTGTCCGTGAAGGCGAGCAGCACATGGTCCTCGTCGGCGCCTAGGCGGATGCGCAGGCGTCCGCCGGGCTGCATGGCCTCGGACGCGTTTTTGATCAGGTTGAAAAACACCTGCTTCATCTGGTCGCGGTCGGCGCTGATCTCGGGGACCTCGCGGGCGGCCTCTACCTCCACGTTCACGCCGCGGTCGGTGAGTTCACGCTCTTGAAAGGCGAGCACCTCGGCGAGCACGTCGCCCAAGCGCAGGTCGGAAAAATCGGGCGGACTGGGGCGGATGGCCTGGAGGAAGTTGGCGATGATGCCGTCGAGCCGAGCGACCTCGTCCTGGCAGACGCGCAGCGACTCGGCGAGGCCGGCCGTATCCTTTTTGTCGATACCACGCAGCTTGCGCAGCTTTCGCTCCACGACCTGGAGGTGGATGGTGAGGGAGTTGAGCGGGTTGCCGAGCTCGTGGGCCACGCCGGCGGCGAGCAGCACGATGGACGCCACGCGCTCGCTCTCGATGCGCTGGTCGGTGTCGAGCTTGTCGCGGGTGATGTCGGTGAGGACGACGGCGAAGCGCCGGGCCTCGACGACCGAAGCGAGGTCCAGCGCAGCCACGGGCGCGGCGAAAGGCACGAGGTAGAGCCGCACCGCGCGGGGCTCGGGATAACTCAGCTCGATCTCGCGGGTGAGGCCGGTGCCGCTCTCCAGCGCGGGCGCGAGCATGGCGCGCAGGCCGGGCACGAGGCGCCAGAGCGCGGGCGCGGGACCGTCGCTGGCGCGCAGCCCGAGCAAGCGGTGGGCGGCGGCGTTGGCATAGGCGATCTCGCCATCGGCATCCACCACCAGCACGCCTTCCTGGAGGACGTTGAACACACGCTCAAAAAGCCCGCGCTCGCGGCCGAGGCGCTGGGCCAGGCTGGCCAGAGTGGCGGCGTCGAGCGTGTCGATACGCTCGAGCATGCGTTCGATGGAGCTGGGTTTGGTGACGGCCACGGGCGGGATGAGAAAGGAGCGCGGCGGGGTTTGGCAACGGTGACGACGCCGCGTCACGCGCGGCCAAACGGGCGAAAAAAAGCCGGCGCACCAGAAGTGCGCCGGCAGTGATGGGGAGACGGGAACGAGACGGACTTAGTAGTCCATGCCGCCCATGCCGCCGCCGTGACCGTGGCCACCGGCGGGAGCCGCTTCCTTCTTCTCGGGCGCATCGGTGATGATGCACTCGGTGGTGAGGAGGAGGCCCGCGATGGACGCGGCGTTCTGGAGGGCGGTGCGGGTCACCTTGGTGGGATCGACGACGCCGGCCTTGACGAGATCCTGATACTCGCCGGTGGCGACGTTGTAGCCGTTGGCGCCCTTGGAGGAGAGAACCTCCTGGACAACGACCGCGCCTTCGACGCCGGCGTTGAAGCAGAGCTGCTTGAGGGGAGCCTCGACCGCGCGGCGGATGATCTGGGCGCCGAGCTTCTCGTCACCTTCGAGCGAGCCGATCACGGCGTCCACGGCCTTGGCGGTGCGCAGGAGGGCGACACCACCGCCGGAGACGATGCCCTCGGCCACGGCGGCGCGGGTGGCGTGCAGGGCGTCTTCCACGCGCTGCTTCTTTTCCTTCATCTCGGACTCGGTGGTGGCACCGACGTTGATGACAGCGACGCCGCCGGCGAGCTTGGCGAGGCGCTCCTGGAGCTTCTCCTTGTCGTAGTCGCTGGTGGTTTCCTCGATCTGGCGGCGGATCTGCTTCACGCGGCCCTGGATGTCGGAGCCCTTGCCGGCGCCTTCGATGATGGTGGTGTTTTCCTTGTCCACGACGATGCGCTTGGCGCGGCCGAGGTCGGAGATCTGCACGTTCTCGAGCTTGATGCCGAGGTCCTCGGAGAGGAGACGGCCACCGGTGAGGATGGCGATGTCTTCGAGGATGGCCTTGCGGCGGTCGCCGAAGCCGGGGGCCTTGACGGCGCACACGTTGAGGGTGCCGCGGATCTTGTTCACCACGAGGGCGGCGAGGGCTTCGCCTTCCACTTCCTCGGCGATGATGAGCAGGGGCTTACCGGTCTTGGCGGCGGCCTGGAGGACGGGGAGGAACTCCTGGAGGTTGGAGATCTTCTTCTCGTGGATAAGGATGTAGGCGTCCTCGAGCACGGCTTCCTGGCTCTCCTGGTTGGTGGAGAAGTAGGCGGAGAGGTAGCCCTTGTCGAACTGCATGCCCTCGACGACGTCGAGGGTGGTCTCGATGGACTTGTTCTCCTCGACGGTGATGGTGCCGTCCTTGCCGACCTTGTCCATGGCGTCGGCGATGATGTCGCCGATGGTGGAGTCCCAGTTGGCGGAGACGGTGGCGACCTGGCGGATCTCCTCGGTGGCGTTCACCTTCTTGGAGATCTTGGCGAGCTCGGCGACGGCGGCCTCGACGGCCTTGTCGATACCGCGCTTGAGGTAGATCGGGTTGGCGCCGGCGGTGACGTGCTTGAGGCCTTCCTTATAGACGGCCTCGGCGAGCACGGTGGCGGTGGTGGTGCCGTCGCCGGCGGCGTCGTTGGTCTTGGAGGCGACTTCCTTCACCAGCTGGGCGCCGATGTTCTCGTAGGGATCGGAGAGCTCGATCTCCTTGGCGACGGTCACGCCGTCCTTGGTGACGGCGGGGGAGCCGAATTTCTTGTCGATGACGACATTGCGGCCCTTGGGACCGAGGGTGACCTTGACGGCCTTGGCGAGGAGCTCGACGCCCCGGAGGATCTTGTGGCGGGCGGCTTCGTCGAAAATGAGTTGTTTGGCGGCCATAGTAGTGGAGTGGTTATTTAAAATTTAGTCGTGGGATTTCCGATACGGACTCAGGCGACGACGCCGAGGATGTCGTCTTCGCGGACGAGGGTGAATTTCTCGCCGTCGATCTTCACTTCGGTGCCGCCGTATTTGCTGATGAGGACCTTGTCGCCGACCTTGACCTCGAAGGCCACGGCCTTGCCGGACTCGTCCTTCTTGCCGGTGCCAAGGGCGATGACCTCGGCCTCCTGCGGCTTCTCCTTGGCGGAGTCGGGGATGATGATGCCGCCGCGGACCTGCTCTTTTTCCTCGATGTGCTTCACGAGAACGCGATCACCGATGGGCTTGATTTTGACTTTGGCCATGTTGGTTGGGTTTTGTTTTTTAACTTACGGGAGTTTGGTTGTATCCGTTTTTTGGTTACAGCTCGCCCGTCAGTGACGGGCGAAATTGGGTTGGGCTCACTTCTTGTCGTTGTCGTCCACGACTTCGAAGTCGGCGTCGACGACGTCGGCCTTCTTCTCGGCCTTCTTGCCGGAAGAAGCCTGACCGGCGGCGGTCTCGGGACCGGGACCGGCCTCGCCACCGGGAGAGGCGCCGGCGGCCTGCGCGGCCTGGTAGAGCTCGGCGCCGATCTTCTGAAGGTTCTCGAGGGCAGCCTTCATCTTGTCGGCGTCGCCGGATTCGAGATCCTTCTTCGCGTCGGCGAGGGCGGTCTCGAACTTCGACTTGATCTCGGCGGGCAGCTTGTCGCCCGAGTCCTTGAGGGTTTTCTCGAGGCCGTAGATCGTGGAATCGAGCGAGTTCTTGGTCTCGACCTCGTCCTTGCGCTTCTTGTCGGCCTCGGCGTTGAGCTCGGCCTCGCGGGTCATCTTCTCGACCTCCTCCTTGGAGAGACCGGAGGAGCCCTGGATGGTGATCTTCTGGTCCTTTCCGGTGCCGAGGTCCTTGGCGGTGACGTTGAGGATGCCGTTGGCGTCGATGTCGAAGGTGACCTCGATCTGGGGCGTGCCGCGGGGCGCGGGCGGGATGCCGTCGAGCTTGAAGTTGCCCAGCTTCTTGTTGTCGCGGCTCATGGGACGCTCACCCTGAAGCACCACGATTTCCACGCCGGGCTGGTTGTCGGAATAGGTGGAGAACACCTGCGACTTCTTGGTCGGGATGGTGGTGTTGCGATTGATCATCGGCGTGGAGACGCCGCCGGCGGTCTCGATGCCGAGGGTGAGCGGGGTGACGTCGAGGAGGAGAACGTCCTTCACGTCGCCCTTGAGCACACCGCCCTGGATGGCCGCGCCGATGGCAACGACTTCGTCGGGGTTGACGCCCTGGTGGGCGGCCTTGCCGGCGAGTTTGTTGGCGATTTCAACGACCTTAGGCATGCGCGTCATGCCGCCAACGAGCACAAGTTCGTCGATGTTGGCGGAGGTAAGCTCTGCGTCCTTAAGGCAGTTCTTAAAGGGGGCGATGGTGCGCTCGAAGAGGCTGTCGCAGATCTGCTCCATCTTGGCGCGGGTAAGCGAGAGATTGAGGTGCTTCGGGCCCGAGGCGTCGGCGGTGATGAAGGGCAGGTTGATATCGTAGGTCTGCGCGGAAGAGAGGGCGATCTTGGCCTTTTCGGCCTCTTCCTTGAGACGCTGGAGGGCCATCGGATCCTTGCGGAGGTCGATCTGGTTCTCGGCCTTGAAAGAGTCCACGAGCCAGTTGATGAGGGCCTCGTCCCAGTTGTCGCCGCCGAGGTGGGTATCGCCGTTGGTGGCCTTCACCTCGAAAACGCCGTCGCCGATCTCGAGCACGGAGACGTCGAAGGTGCCGCCGCCGAGGTCGAACACGGCGATCTTCTCGTCCTTCTTCTTGTCGAGGCCGTAGGCGAGCGAGGCAGCGGTAGGCTCGTTGATGATGCGCTTCACGTCGAGGCCAGCGATCTTGCCGGCGTCTTTGGTGGCCTGGCGCTGGGCGTCGTTGAAGTAGGCGGGGACGGTGATGACCGCCTCGGTGATCTTGGTGCCGAGGTAGGCCTCGGCGTCGGCCTTGAGCTTGCCGAGCACGAAAGCGGCGATCTGTTGGGGAGCGAACTGCTCGGTCTTATCGCCGACTTGGACCTCGATGTAGGCGTCGCCGTTTTTGCCGGCGACGACCTTGTAGGGGAGGTTCTTGGCCTCTTCCTGCACCTCGGTGAACTTGCGCCCGATGAGACGCTTGGCAGAGAAGATCGTGTTCTTCGGGTTGGTTACGGCCTGACGCTTGGCGGCCTGGCCGACGACGCGCTCACCGGACTTGGTGAAAGCGACGATGGAGGGCGTGGTGCGCGCGCCTTCCGCGTTAGGAATAACGACCGGCTCGCCGCCTTCCATGACGGACATGCAGGAGTTGGTCGTGCCGAGGTCGATGCCGAGGATGTAGTGTGCCATGATGCCAAAGTGTAAGCAGACCACATGCGCGCTCGGCCCAGATAATCATAAGATTATACTGAATAACTAGATATAAATTTTACTCACACAGACGTGATCAGCGCGGCCTCGTCACACAGTGCCGCAGTGGCACAGGTTGGCGGCGAGTTGTCCCATATGCGGGACCGCGTGACACAAGCAGACGCAGAGCGCTTCTAAATCGCGCCAAGGGCGCTCAAGACGCGCCGCGACGAGGTTGCGGGGGGAACGAGCCGTGCTAGGGTGGGTGCGATGGAAATTGAAATCACACTGCCGGAGGAGATCGCGGTCATGACCTTGCCCGGCATGGCGTTTTTTCCCCAGGCGCTTCTGCCTCTGCACATCTTTGAGCCGCGGTATCGGCAGATGCTCAGTGATGCGCTGGATACCCACCGGCTGTTTGCCGTGGCGGGACTGGACATGGCCAAGTTGGGCAAGGCCTTCGAGCCCGCCTACCGGATAGCCACCGTGGGCGTGGTGCGCGCGTGTCAGAAACGCGAAGACGGCACCTCCAACCTGTTGCTCCAGGGCATTACGCGAGTGGAGTTCACCGAGGTTGCCGCGGAAGAGCCTTATCGCCGCGCGCGGATACGTCCGCTGGCCAGCATGCCCGGGGCGAGCGATGAAGAAAACGAGCGGCAGCGCGCCAAGCTCTCCCGCCTTTTGAGCACACGGCTGAGGCTCAGTGGCGAGGGATCGCAAGACATGGCGAAATTTCTTCGCGGGGTGGACGATCCGGAGACTTTTGTGGATCTGGCGGCATTCAATTTCTGCGGCGACAGCCGCCTGAAACAGCGCTTGCTAGAGACCCTCGACGTGCATGCGAGGATGGAATTGCTGAGCGGGTGGGCGCGTCGGGAAGTGGATGCGCTTCGCCTGCGAAAAAAACTGCAAGGGCCGCTGGCGGACGACGACGTGGCGAACAACTGAGGCGCCCCTTCCTCAAAGGTGCGGCAGCACATCCGCTTCGCGCGTCGTTCCAAGTCATCGAACGCAACGCGGTTTTGATCCATCAACCGCGTGCGGACAACCGACCACTACATAACCGCGATCGGCGCACAGGGGATTAAGACTTACTGCCTCACCCTGGGTTAAGAGGTGCCTGGCGCGGACGATGGCGCGGACAACTTCAGGCCAGCACTTCGGCGGGCGTAACCACGCGCTGGCTGTTCACGTAAGGTCCCGGGGCCTCAAGCAGCACGGGGCGCACGCCCTCCACCTGTTGAATCCACGCGGCCAGCCGCTCACGCAGATGCGCCGCGAGCTCGCGATGAGACGCGAAGCCGATGAGGTTTTTCAATTCGTAGGCGTCGTGATCGAGGTCGTAGAGCTCCGCCTCGCGATAAACCGGCACACCGCCGTCGGCGCCCTTCTCGGCCACCACGCCGAATTTCCAGCGTCCGGTGCGAATGGCGCGACCATCCATCGACTCGGATATCTGGATAAACACCTCCCGCGGTCGCAGGTCGGGCTGGCGACGCACCAAGGGCAGCAACGAGTGCCCCTCCATGGAGGACGGCACACCCAGACCACAGGCCTCCAGCAAGGTGGGGGGCAAATCGACCAGGCTCACCGGACGCGAGATCTCGCCGCCGCCGAGAAACGGGCCGCCGTGGAGAAAACAAGGGACGCGCGCGGAGCTCTCATGCCACGAGCGTTTGTATTCGTTGTTACGGGTTTTGAAATGACACCCGTGGTCGGAGATAAAAAGGATCACGGTGTTCTCCAGCCGGCCGAGGCTCTTGAGCGCGTCGGTTATCCGGCCCAGCGCCTCATCGAGCCGCCGCACCATGCCGTAGTAGCCGCCCAGATGTTGGGCGCTTGAACCGCCCAGCGCGGCCAGATCCGGCGGCGTCCAGCGACCGGTGTGCGGCACGCGGTAGCCGTCGGGCGGCGGGTAATCGTCGAGGTGGTTTTGGTGGTGGGGCTCCAGGTAGGAGACGAAGGTGAAACGCGGCCGAGTGCGCGGCTCGGCGAGCTGGCGGATGACGGCATCCGTCATCGCATCGACCCGATAGCCGGGCAGAAACACCTCCCTGCCATGCTCGTCGTAGAGCACGGTGCGGTAGCTGTCCGAAGTCATCTCGAGCACCTCGGCGGCCAGCCAACGTTCATAGCCGCCTCGACGCTCGGGCGGCACGGGGCCATGCGGGCCGGGCCCGGCGAGGTGCCATTTGCCGACGTAGGAAGTCTCGTAGCCGGCGGCGCCGAAGAGCTTGGCCAGCGTCACCGCGTCGGGGCGCAGCGGTATGCCGTTGTGCACCACGCCGGTGCTCGTGGCGTATTGACCGGTTTGCAGACAGGAACGGGCCGGACCGCAAACCGGCTGGCAAGTGAGCGTGGTGGCGAGGTGGGTGCCGGCCCGCGCGAGACGGTCGAAGTGGGGCGTCAAACCGAGCGGATTGCCGTGCAACCCGGTAGTGTCCCATCGCTGTTGATCGGTGAAAAAAACCAGGACGTCAGGGGTGGACATGCGCGCAAGAAAGGCCTGTCCGCCGACCGCGAACAAACCCAAACACGCACATCTGCGCACCGCCCGGCCTACACCCGCCCGGCCGGGACCTCAGTTCATGTCCGGCGGCACGGTGGCGAGGGACTCTTCGAGCGTGGTGAGCCCTTCCTTGACCTTGAGCATGCTGTCCTGGTGGAGCGTCTTCATGCCGGCCTTCATCGCGATCTTCTTCAGCTCGGCGGCTTCCAAGCCCTTGTTGATGCCCTCGATCAGCTCGTTGTTGGAGACCATCAACTCGTGGATACCTACGCGGCCCTTGTAGCCGGTGGCATTGCACTTCGGGCAGCCCTTGGGGTTGGCCTTATAGATGGGACCGGACCAGCCGATGGCGTTTTCCAGCAGCAGTTTTTCGCGGCCCTGAGGATCATACTGCACCTTGCACTGCTTGCAGACGCGACGCATGAGGCGCTGGGCGCACACGCAGAGCAGGGACGAGCTGATCATGAAGGGCTCGATGCCCATGTCGGTCAGACGAGCGATGGTGCTCGGCGCGTCGTTGGTATGCAGCGTGGAGATGAGCAAGTGACCGGTGAGCGCGGCCTCGACCGAGATGCCGGCGGTCTCCTTGTCGCGGATTTCGCCCACCAGAATGATGTCGGGGTCTTGGCGGAGAAAGGCGCGCAGGGCGCTGGCGAAGGTGAGGCCGATCTGGCGGTGCATCTGCATCTGGTTGATGCCTTGCAGGGTGTATTCGATCGGATCCTCGGCGGTGCGGATGACGATGTCGGGGGCGTTGATCTCGCCGAGCGCGGAGTAGAGCGTCATCGACTTGCCCGAGCCGGTGGGGCCGCAGTGCAGGATCATGCCGTAAGGCTGGCGGATGCAGTCGCGATACTTGGCGAGATTTTCCTCGGAAAAGCCCAGCGCGGTGAGCGGCAGGGTGGACTTTTGCTTGTCGAGGATACGCATCACGACGCCTTCACCGTGGTTGAGCGGAGCGGTGGAGACGCGAAGGTCGATATCGATGCCTTTTTTGGTGAACTGCTTGAAGACGATGCGGCCGTCCTGGGGGAGACGGCGCTCCGCGATGTCCAGGTTGCACATGATCTTCAGGCGGGCGACGAGCGCGGGGCCGACCTTGCGCGGGACGCGGAGTTTTTCCTGGCAGATGCCGTCCACCCGGTAGCGCACGATCACTTCCTTTTCCCACGGCTCGATGTGAATGTCGGACGTGCCGAGGTAGTAGGCGTCCTCGATGATGCGATTGGCGAGCTGGACGATCGGAGCGGAATCCTCGGTGACGTCCACCTCGGCGGCCTCGTCGGCGTCCACCCCGTATTCCTTGCCGATGGCGCCGACCACGTCGTCGAAACCGGCAGGGCGGGCCTTTTCGATGACAAACTTGTCCCGGATGTCCTTATCGCGGGCGAGCAGGCGGACCACGCGCTTGCCGGTGAGTTCGGCGACCTTCTGCGGGACGGACAGGTCGAAGGCGTTGGCCACCGCCAGCAGCAGGGTGTCGCCGGCGTAGCCGACCGGGAGGCACAGGTTTTCCTGGCAGAACTCCTGCGGCACGCGCTCGTAGGTATTGGCGCCGACGCGGAACTTGGCGGCGAAAAACGGCGCGAGGTGGTAGGCGCCCGCCTTGGCGACGAAGAGCTGGGTGGCGGTCACGCCGTTCTGATCGAGCAGAAGCTTGTCGAGTTCGTCGCCGGAAATCTCGTCTGGGCGGGAGGCGATCGCGGAGGCCTGCTCGGGGCTGAGGCGTCCCTGCTTCTCAAGTTGCTGAACGATCTGGAGCTGGAGTTTACCGAGCGGCATGGCGGGGGAGGACGTGGCGACTTGAAAGGGAACGGAGGCGGAGGAATCAGGACTTGCCCGAGGCGGCGGCCACGGCGGCGAGGCGCTCGAGGGTCTCGGCGATCTCCTCCAGCGTGGTGCCATACCAGATGACGTTTCCGCCGTATTGCTTTTCCCAATACGTCCGCACCGCGGGACTGAGGTGGTAGGCGGTGGCGAGGAGCACAAAATCGTCCTCGCGATCGAAGGGAACGGTCCAGGTGGCCCAGCAGGCCGGAAGATTAAGCCCGGCCTTCACATCCTCGGCGCCGTCGTAGGTCCGGAGGTCGATCAGGCCGATGTTGTGCTCGTCCACGCAGTGCTGAAGCACGTCCTCCTCCTTCACGATCTTCAGGTCGTAGGCCAGCACCCCGAGGAGGGTGCACTGGCGGGGAACGCCCTCGCCGATGAGCTCGAGCAGGCGCTCGTTGGCGCTCTCCAGCTGGTCCACCGTCACCAGGTTGGCCTCGACCAGACTGGCGCCGAGCAACCGATTGGCGCGCATGAGCAGGGAACGGATTTCGGCGGGCGTGGGGGTGGCGTTCGGTGCGGCCATGGTGGGGAAAGCGGAGATTGACGGGACGGGATCAGGCCTGCTCGGTGAGCACGCGCGGGCGGGACATGACGCGGGGCTTGCCGCCATGTTTGATCACGCGGTCGCGCAGGGCGGTCTTGAGTTTTTCGAGACCGTCGCCGGTGAGGCAGGAGATCTGGAGGATCTCGACCTTATACTTCTTTTGGAAGGCGGTGAGGTTCTTCTTCGCCGCGGGGAGGTCGGTCTTGTTGGCAACGACGAGGCGGGGTTTTTTCAGCAGCTTCGGATCGTAGGCCTTCAACTCGGCGAGCAGCGTGGCGTAGTCCTCGCGCGGATCGCGGTCGTCAGCGCCGGCCATGTCCAAGAGGAAGGTCAGGAGGGTGCAGCGCTCGATGTGACGGAGGAAACGATGGCCGAGGCCGCGGTTCTCGCTCGCGCCGGCGATGAGGCCGGGCACGTCGGCGAGGAGCAGACGGTCGTAAGTGGCGGGATACTCGATCACGCCGATCTGTGGATGCAGGGTGGTGAAAGGATAGGCGGCGGCCTTGGGCCGGGCCTTGGTGATGGCGCGGGTAAGGGAGGATTTGCCCGCGTTGGGGAAGCCCACCAGGCCGATGTCGGCGATGGATTTCAGCACGAGGCGGAAGCTGCCCGACTCGCCCTCGGCGCCGGGCAGGGCGATGCGGGGCGCGCGATTGGTGGAGGACTTGAAGTGAGGATTGCCCCAGCCGCCGTTGCCACCGGCGCAGAGCACGACTCGCTGGCCGTCCTCGGTGATCTCGGCCACCACGGCATCGTTCTCCTCGTTGATGACGATGGTGCCGAGGGGCATCTTGAGGATGGCGGATTTGCCCACGTGGCCGTGGCAATCCTTGCCCGTGCCGTGCTCGCCGCGCTCGGCCTTCCAGTGCGGCTTGTATTTGTAGTCGATGAGGTTGTTGGTGTCGTCATCGCCGACTAGGACGATGTCGCCGCCACGACCGCCGTCGCCGCCATTGGGGCCGCCCCAGGGCTCGTATTTTTCACGCCGGAACGACACGCAGCCGCGTCCGCCGTCGCCGGCCTTCACCTTGATCACACACTCGTCGATAAACATAAGCCCGAATGGAGCAGGCCCCAGGAGGGAACTCAATAAGAGCTTGGCGCGATCTCTCAGCCCGTCGGCGGACGTAAAGCGGACGCAAAAAAGGCGTCCCCGGCAATTCGGGGACGCCTGAAAGCGTCGGACGCGCGGGGCGTCGAAACGGGTGTGGAGGGCCGAATTACTTCGCGGCGATGGCCGCGTTGACCAGCTCGACAAAGCTGCGCGACTCCAGCGACGCGCCGCCGATCAGGCCGCCGTCGATGTCTTTTTGCGCAAGCAGCTCGGGCGCGTTGGCGGGCTTCATCGAGCCGCCGTAGAGGATGCGCACCTTCTGGGCGACGGCGTCACCGAAGAGCTTCACGAGAAGGCTGCGGATAAACGCGTGCACTTCCTGCGCCTGCTCGGTGGTGGCGACCTTGCCGGTGCCGATGGCCCAGACGGGCTCGTAGGCGATCACGACGCTGGTCGCGAGGTCCTTGGACACGCCTTCGAGGCCGGCCTCGAGCTGGGTCTGCACGACCTTGAGGGTGCTGCCGGACTCGCGCTCGGCGAGGGTCTCGCCGACGCAGAGGATGGGCTTAAGCTGGGCCTTAAGGGCGGCGATGACCTTCTGATTGATGAAGGCATCGGTCTCGCCGAAGTAGCTGCGGCGCTCGCTGTGGCCGAGGATGACGTGCGAGACGAAGAGCGCGCGGAGCATGCCGGCGGAGATTTCGCCGGTGTAGGCGCCGGAGGCCTCGGGGTGCATGTTTTGCGCGCCGAGACGCACGGTGGAGCCGTCGAGCTTGGTGGCGGCGGATTCGAGTCCGGTGAAGGGAGGGCAGACCACGACTTCAACGTCGTTCTGTTTGCCGACCTCCGCGACGATGTCGGCCACGAGGGCCGCGCCGTCGGCGGGGGTCTTGTTCATCTTCCAGTTACCGGCGATGAGTTTTTTGCGGAGGGACATGAGGAGAAAGGGATAAAGGTTGAGACCTGAAACCTGAAGGATTCAGAAGGAAGACCAAGGCGCGAAACCCAAAGCCGATTTTCAGGTTTCAGGTTTCAGCGCCTCAGCCCTCGTTTTCCTCGAAACTCAGGTTTCGAGGAAAACCACGCCGGGGAGGGCCTTGCCTTCGAGGAACTCGAGGGAAGCGCCGCCGCCGGTGGAGCAATGGGTGACCTTCTTGGCCACGCCGAATTTCTTCGCGGCGGTGGCGGTGTCGCCGCCGCCGACGACGGTGGTCGCGCCCTGGGCGGTGGCTTCGGCGACGGCCTCGGCCATGGCCTTGGTGGCGGTGGCAAAGATGTCGAACTCGAACACGCCGGCGGGGCCGTTCCAGATGATGGTCTTGGAGGAGAGGAGAGGGTGGCGGGCTGGGTGTTGGCGTCGGGGCCGAACTTGTCGCCGCAGACGAAGTCCACGGGGAAAATCAGCTCCACGCCCTTGGCCTTGGCCTTGGCCTCGAGCTCGGCGACGATCTTGGCGCCCTCGGGGTCGAAGAGGGAAGAGCCGATCTTCGCTCCGCGATTCACCTTGTGGAAGGTGTAGGCCATGCCGCCGCCGATGATGACCTTGTCGGCCTTATCGAGGAGGTTGTTGATGAGGGGGATCTTGTCCGCGATCTTGGCACCGCCGAGGATGGCGAGCAGCGGGCGATCGGGGGCCTGGAGCACCTTGTTGAAGGCCTTGAGTTCGGCCTCCATGAGGAAGCCGGCGGCCTTCTCGGTGAGGGCGACGCCGACCATGGAGGAGTGGGCGCGGTGGGCGGTGCCGAAGGCATCGTTCACGAACACGTCGCCGAGCTTGGTGAGCGAGGCGCGAAAGGCGGCGACCGAGGCCGGATCGGCCTTCTTGGAAGTG
>JALOTV010000272.1 GCA_025457685.1 Opitutaceae bacterium | reverse complement strand
CTCGTGGTCGCGCCCACCCACTACTCCGACTTCGGCCCCGACGGCATCTCCCTCCTCTTCGGCGAAACCTCCCCGCTCACCCCCGCCCAACTCCAGCTCCAGGCCGACTACTTTGCCGCCCGCGCCAAAGCCACGCCCCCCGGCGCCCCCGTCCTCATCCTGGGTGGCAAGGGTGACTACAGCCGCCCGCCCGCCCGCCCGTCCTACCCGACCGAGTTTATCCAACAGTGGCGGGATTTCCGCCCCGACACACCTCTTCAGTTCACCACCTTCGCCACCTATTTCGACGCCCTCGCGCCCGTGCGCGACACCTTCATCACCCAGCCCGTCTCGACCTCCTACTTCTGGCACGCCTTCTGGGTGCAAAATCCCCGCGTCAAAGCCTGGTTCCGCCGCTGCGAACACGCGCTCCAGGCCGCCGAGACCGCCTCCGCCCTCGCCAGCCTGCGCTCCGCCTTTACCTACCCAGTCCAGGATCTCTACCACGCCTGGCTCCAACTTTTCCTCAACGCCGACCGCAACACCCTCTGGGGAGCCGCCGGCGGCATGGTCTTCGAGCACCCGACGTCGTGGGACGCCCGCAATCGCTTCGAATGGG
Source organism: Opitutaceae bacterium (assembly GCA_025457685.1). Lineage (GTDB taxonomy): Bacteria > Verrucomicrobiota > Verrucomicrobiia > Opitutales > Opitutaceae > IMCC26134_A. The sequence continues at coordinate 3,718 of JALOTV010000272.1, read as the reverse complement.
TCGAGGCCGCCTCCACCCGCATCACCGCCCAGGCCTTCGCCGCCCTCGCGTCCCTTTCCGCCCCCGCCCCTTCAGCCTCGCCCGAGCCCGCGCTTTTCAACCCGCTCAACTGGCCCCGCCACGATCCCCTCGACGGCTTCTGCCAACCTTCCGTGCCCGCCTACGGCACCGCCCCCGCGCCCCGCCCCTCCACTCCGCGCCCGCTCGCCGCCGTTCAGTCCGTCATCGAGACCGACCACTACGCCGCCCGCCTCGATCCCGCCACCGGCGACCTCGTCAGCCTCGTCACCCGCCCCTCCGGCCGCGAACTCCTCGGCGGCCCCGCCCACGTCCTCGTCGCCGAAAAGGCCACCCGCCCCGAGTGGTATCAGGCCGGCGACAACCTCCTCCTCCGCCCCGAGCGACCCCGCCTCGCCTCCTCCCGCGATTTCCCCGCCACCCTCTCCGCCTCCGAGACCGATGTCGCCGTCATCATCGAGATCACCTCCGTCTTCCACGGCGGCGGCGCCTCGCGTCGCGTCCTTCGCTTCAACAAGCACTACCCGCGTATCGATTTTACCACTACGCTGAACGACATTCCGGACGAGACGGTCGTGGTTGCCGAGTTCCCCCTTGCCGACACCCCGCGGGAGATCCGGCGCGGCGTCCCCTTCGGCTTCTCCCACGGCGCCTGGCCCGAGCCCCGCCCCGACCTCGATGGCATCACCACCGGCATCCAGCCCGCCGTGCGCTGGAGCGACTACGAACTGCCCTCAGGCGCCGGCCTCGCCCTCCTCGATCGCGGCCTGCCCGGCCGCGAGATCACCGGCCACACCCCCGTCCTCTTCCTCTACAACGCCGTTGAAAAATACTACGGCTACCCGAACGCTTGGCTCTCCGGCGCGGGCACCCACACCTTCCACTACGCCGTCGCCGTGCGCGACACCCCGTGGGCCGAGGCCCGCGTCCCGCGCCTCGCTTGGGAATACAACTGTCCGCCCCTCCCCGTCCCCGCCGCACCCCGCACCGCCAGCCCAGGCATCCGCACGTCGGACAACGTCATCGTCGAGGTCACGCGCCGCGAGGGCGCCTACATCGAGCTTCGCCTCATCGAGAGCCAGGGCCTGCCCGGCCGGGCCTTCGTCGCCATCGACCTGCCCCACACCGCCGCCGCCCTCACCGATTTCAACGGCGAGCGCGCGCAGCCACTGCCCGCCGGCCACGATTACCGCTTCCCCGTCCGCCCCCAGCAGATCATCACACTTCGGCTCCGCACCGCGCCCGTCCCCGAAATCACGCCCCTTACCGACTGGTCTCCGCTGGTTCCCGAGCACAAACTGGCCGCCCTTCACACCTACCACCCCGACGTCGTCGGTCACCCACCCCGCGGCGACTGACCCACGCCCCCGACCATCATGCCCGCTCCTTCTCTCCTCCGCTACGACCGCCCCGCCACCGCCTGGGTCGAGGCCCTCCCGCTCGGCAACGGTCGCCTCGGCGCCATGGTCTTCGGCGGCACCACCCGCGAGCGTATCGCGCTCAACGACTCCACCCTTTGGTCCGGCGGCCCCGTCGAGGGCAACAACCCCGGCGCCCGCAACATCCTCCCGCTCGTCCGCGCCGCCGTCTTCGCCGGCCGCCACGCCGAGGCCGTCGCCCTCTGCAAAAAAATGCAGGGCCCCTACAACCAATCCTACCTCCCTATCGGCGACCTCCTCCTCGACTTCCCCTCGTCCGCCACCGACGCCACGCCCCCCGACTACGCCCGCTCTCTCGACCTCGCCACCGCCACCGCCCGCGTCTCCCACCTCACCGCCGACGGCACTCGCATCACGCGTGAACTTTTCGTCAGCCACCCCGACCAGATCATCGCCATTCGCTTCTCCGCCGACCGCCCGGGCGCGCTCTCTTTCACCGCCACCTTCGCCTCCCAGCTCCGCCACCGCCTCGCCGCGCACGACGCCTCCACGCTCGCCCTCCTCGGCCGCGCTCCCTCCCACGTCGAGCCCTCCTACCGCGGCAATCGCCCCGACGCCGTCCGTTACGACGAAGGCCCCAACGCCACTGGCATGCGCTTCGCCGCGCACCTCCACGCCGAGACCACCGACGGCACTGCCTCACTCCACGACAACCGCCTCGTCATCACCGGAGCCACCGAGGTCGTGCTCCGCCTCTCCGCCGCCACCAGCTTCACCGACTTCCGCCGCTGCCCCACCCGCGAGGGCCGCGACGAGGTTGCCGCCTCCCTAGCCCCCCTCGCTGCCTCCCTCGCCCGCCCGTGGGCCGAGCTCCGCGCTCGCCACCTCGCCGACCACCACACCCTCTTCTCCCGCGTCCGCCTAGACCTCGGGGTCGACCCCGCCGCCGAGGCCCTGCCCATCGACGCCCGTCTCGCCCGCGCCGCCGACGGCGCGCCCGATCCCGGCCTCGCCCGCCTCCTCTTCGACTACGGCCGCTACCTCCTCATCGCCAGCTCCCGCCCCGGCGGCCAGCCCGCCAACCTTCAAGGCATCTGGAACGACTCCGTCCGCCCGCCTTGGAGCTCCAACTACACCATCAACATCAACACCCAGATGAACTACTGGGCTGCCGAACCCGGCGCCCTGCCCGAGTGTCATCTGCCCCTGCTTCAACTCGTCCGCGATCTCTCGGAAAAAGGCCGCGACACCGCCCGCCTCAACTACGGCGCGCGCGGCTGGGTTTCCCACCACAACGCCGACCTCTGGCGCCAGACCGCCCCCGTCGGCGACTTCGGCGACGGCGACCCCATGTGGGCCAACTGGTCCATGAGCGCCGCCTGGCTCTGCCAGCACCTCTGGGAACACTTCGCCTTCGGCGGCGACCTCGCCTACCTCCGCGACCATGCCTGGCCCGTCATGCGCGGCGCCGCCGAGTTCGCCCTCGACTGGCTCGTCGAGGGCTCGGACGGCCACCTCGTCACCGCACCCTCCACGTCCCCCGAGCTCGCCTTCCACTCGCCCGAAGGCGGCGTAGGCACTGTGACCTACGGCAGCACGATGGACCTCCAGATCTTCCGCGATCTCTTCGACCACTGCCTTCAAACCGCCCGCCTCCTCGACGCCGAGGACGAACTCACCTCGCGCATTCGCTCCGCCCGCGATCGTCTTCTTCCCGTTCGTATCGGCGCGCGCGGCAACATCCAGGAATGGGCGCAGGACTACTTCGAGACCGACGTCCACCACCGCCACGTCTCCCACCTCTTCGGCCTCCACCCCGGCTCGCAAATCGCCCCCGACGACTCCGCCCTCTTTGCCGCCGCGCGCCGCACCCTCGAGATTCGCGGCGACGACGGCACCGGCTGGTCCCTTGCGTGGAAAATCTGCTTCTGGGCCCGCCTGCTCGACGGCGACCGCGCCCACACCCTCGTCCGCGCCCTGCTTCGCCCCGTGCCCGCCTCAGGTCGCGGCGAACGCTACGACGGCGGCGGCGGTGTTTACGCGAGCCTCCTCGCCGCCCACCCACCCTTCCAGATCGACGCCAACTTCGGCTACGTCGCCGGCGTCATCGAGCTCCTCCTCCAAAGCCACCAAACCGCCCCCTCTCAGGTCTCAGGTCTCAAGTCTCAGGTTTCATCTTCCAGCCCTCAGGTCTTCATCGTCCACCTCCTCCCCGCCCTGCCCTCCGCCTGGCCGACCGGCTCCGTCACCGGCCTACGCGCCCGCGGCGGCTTCACCGTGGATCTCGCCTGGGCCTCCGGACAACTCACCTCCGCCACCCT
>JALOTV010000271.1 GCA_025457685.1 Opitutaceae bacterium | reverse complement strand
ATGGTAGCGGGAGCATCTTGCTCCCGGCATGGTGGCGGACGGGAGCAAGATGCTCCCGCTACTATTTGTCCACGCCGCCGGTCGGTCTTTGCTTCCTTGGCGACTTTGGCGTCAAAATTCTGAATTTAACCGCGGAGGGCGCGGATGGGCGCGGGTAGGAGCGGGGGGCGAGGAGCAAACCTGAAACCTGAGACCTGAAACCTGAGGAGGGGGCGAATACGACGGAATTGCCGGGCATGTATCGGGTCATGAAACTCAGGTCTCAGGTTTCGCCGGTGGCTAGTGGGCCGGCGGGGACGCCGGCGCTCCCGGGGGCGTTCAGAACTGGGCACTTGCTACCGATTTTTCCGCGAGTAAACCATGACGACGTGGCTATCCATTGTCCCAGCCACCCTCCTCTTTTTTAGGCCATGATTGATCTGAAACCAGAATACCTTGAGGAGGTGAGGGCCATTCTGGATCGCTGCGTGCCCGACTGCGAGGTGCTGGCCTTTGGGTCACGAGTGGAGGGGCGGGCGCGAAAGCATTCCGACCTCGATCTCATCGTGAAGGCCGAGCAGCCCTTGCCGCTGCAGCGGCTGGCCCAGTTGCGGGAATGCTTCATGGAGTCCGCTCTGCCTATCCGGGTGGATGTGTCGGATTGGCACGCGGTATCACCTGGTTTTCGCGCTCGCATTCTGCACCGGCACGAACCTGTGCTGAACCACGCATCCAGCCATGTCACTCGACCTTAGCTCTCTTGAAAAAGCGATCGACGCGCTGCGCTTGTCGGTGACGGAAAGCGTGCCTCGGTTGCCTGAGCTGCCCGAGCCCATTCGCGAAACGCTCAAAGCGGGGGTGATCCAGCAATTCGAGGTGGCCTACGAGCAGGGCTGGAAACTGATGAGACGGTGGATCGCGGAAAACGTGGGGGCCGAGACCGTGGATGGCGTGCCGCGCCGAGAGCTCTTTCGTCGCGCGGCCGAAAGTGGTCTGATCCGCGACGTTGATCGCTGGATGGATTTTCACCGCGCGCGCAACGAGACCTCGCATACCTACTCTTCAACCACCGCAAACGAAGTGTTTACTCTTGCGGTGCATTTCCTGCCTGCGGCCGAATCGCTGCTCTCGGCGCTCCGCATCCGCAATAATTAAGAGTCATCCTCGGGTCGGTGGCCCTCCCCGCTACGTCGATCGCGCTACGGCTGAGACGTGGGGCGTGACCTTGGTCGCGCCGGGATTGTGGTTTGTCGTGTAGGGCGGGGTCGCCGCACCCCGCCGGGCTTGGCGATTGGGCGATGGTAGCGGGAGCATCTTGCTCCCGGCATGGTGGCGGACGGGAGCAGGATGCTCCCGCTACTATTTGTCCACGCCGCTGGTTGGTCTTTGCTTCCTTGGTGCCCTTCGCGTCAAAATTCTGAATTTAACCGCGGATGGCGCGGATGGGCGCGGATAAAGCCTTGTGGCTAGGTGCTAGAGGCTAGTCGCTAGCTGTGGTTAAACTTCTTTGGGTAGGGGCTTTTTCAGCCTTTTCGCGTTTCAGAATTTCCGCGTTTTCGGCCTCGGGTCGGTGGCCCTTCCCGCTACGTTGTGCCGGTATCGGCGGAACGTTCTCGACCACGGGACGGCCCGACCGAGGTCGGGTCCTACGGGCTGGACGCGTCGGGCGTGGGCCACGTGCGGAGATCTCGCGCGAGGGTGGCGAAGCCGGGGAAATCGTTCTCCAGCCTGCGCAGGTCGCGGGCGTGGCGGCGGGCGGCGGCGGTGGCTCCGGCGACGGCTTGGGGAAGGTTGGGGCGGTCGGTGCCGTAGACGAGCTGCTTCAGCTCGCGGCGCGTGTAGGGCGGCGTGCCGGCGGCGCGTCCTGTGCTCCACGCGGCCTCGCCCACGCGGTCGTCGAGGCCGCAGAGATACCACGCCTCGGCCGCGGGCACGGCCAGGCCGATGGCGCGCAGCAGGTGGGTGCGGCCGTGCGCGGGAGGCAGGTTCTTGGTCGCGCGGCGAAAGGCGGCGCGCAGCTGGCACAGCCGGCAGCGCGGGTGGAAATAGCCGGGGGCGTCGTGCGCCGGCGGGTGCGGCTCGGTGTCGTCGGAGTCCACCAGCACCACGATGCCGTCGGCGTCGGTGTGGAAATGGAGGTGGCGGGCGATGGCGGGCAGGGTTTGCAGCACGGAGGGCCAGCCGCGCGCGCGCAGCCGGGGCTGCACGCGCACGAAGGGGCGGCCCAGCGCGGCCTCGACCAGGATGGCGAGGGCGGACTCGTCCACCAGGGATTCGCCCAGCAAGGCGAGGCGGAGGGGGCGGGCCGCCTCGGTCATGATGCGTCGGGCACGCCGCCCAGGATGCCGGCATACCAGAGGTCGCCCAGGGTGCCGCCCTCGGCGAGGAGCTCGGCGAGGTCGGCGCGGTCGGCCAGACGGGTGAAGGTGGCGATGCGGCCGGTTTTCTCCGCGATCACGATCTCCTCGGGGTGGTCGCGGAAGAGATCGAGCAGGTGTGGCGAGTGGGTGGTGGCGATGACCTGGCAGGCCGGGCGGGCGTGGCCGTAATCGGCCGGGTGGCTGAGGCGGTAGAGCAGGTCGCGCACGTCGCGCAGCAGGCGCGGGTGCAGGCCGCGGTCGAGCTCCTCGATGCAGAGCAGGGCGGGCGGCGCCGGGTCAAAGACCAGGGCGAGGATGGCGAGGGTGTAGAGCGTGCCTTGGGAGAGCTCGGCGGCGGGCACGAGGGCGGGCTCGTCGGGATCGGCGAGGCGTAGCGCGAAGGCGCCCTGGGCGGGGAGCGGCACGAGTTCGGCGTATTCGGGGAAGATGCGGCGCAACTCTTCCTGCAACGCGGCGTAGGACTCCGGCGCGCGGGCGGCGAGGCCGGCGAGGCGGGCGGCGAGGTTGCCGCCGTCGGGCGCGAGCTCGTCGGAGGAAACCGGATACACGGGCCGGGCGATGGCCTGGTGGTCGAGCACGTAGGCGCGGGCGGAGAGGATTTTTTCGCGCAGGCCGCTCCAGTCGTCGGCGCCTTCGCCGCGGGGCAGGGGCACGAGCTGGAGCAGGTCGCAGACCGTCTCGTGCTGGCAGGCGAGCACGGCCTCGAGGCCGTCGTGGGGCGGGGTGAAACCGAAGGTGATCTCGGCGGTCTCGGGCAGGCGGTCGGCGTCGGCCACGGCGTCGCGCAGCGGCAGGCGGGCCAGGGTGCGGAGGCGTTGCACGGCCTGGATGAGGCTGCTCTTGCCCGAGCCGTTCGGGCCGATGAGCAGGTTGAAGGGCGCGAGGTCGAGGCGGGTCGAACGCAGGGCCTTGAAATTGCGGAAGGCGACGGAGGCGATCACGCCGTCACCCTAGTGCATCGGGCGTGGTCGGTGCGAGGCCGGAGTGGCTCTCCATCAGGGCACGGGCGGTGGCTCGGCGCGGGCGCGGGCCTGCTCGGCGGCGAGGTGGGCGCGGAGCAGGCGGGCGAAGCGAAAGCCCTGCCAGCAGTTGAAGAGCAGGAAGGCGGCGAGCACGGCGGTCCAGAGGCGGCCGGCGAGCAGGCCGTAGGTGATGAGGGCGAGGCCGCCGAGGAAGCCCAGCACGGTGGCGACCAGCAGGCTGTTGGCCGGCCCCATGAAATACCAGAGCACGGAGCGCAGCATCTGTCCGCCGTCGAGCGGGTAGATGGGCAGCAGGTTAAACGCGAGGAGGATGGCGTTGATGAAGTTCAGGGTGAGCAGCCACTCCATGAAATCGGGCTGCGTGTCGTAGAGGCCCCGCTCGCCGGCCAGCCACAGCGCGCCGTAAAGGACGGGCACGAGGGCGACGTTGACCAGCGGTCCGGCGGCGATGCTCCAGAGCTGCGCGCCGGGGCGCTGGGGCGGGGCGACGTAGGCCACGCCGCCGAGGGGCCAGAGCACGATCTGGTCGGAGTGGCCGCCGACCGAGCGGCAGGCCAGCGAGTGGCCAAACTCGTGCAGGAGCACGAGGGCGAAGAGGGCGAGGTATTCCGCCACGTTCCAGAACGGCGAGGCGTATTCGTCGGCGCGGCTGGTCAGCACGTAGGCGCCGACGAGAAACCAAGACCAGTGCAGCGAGACTTCGATGCCCCGAAATTCAAAGAGACGAAAAGAGCCTTGGCGGGTGGGTGTCATGCAGGCGGCGAGCGTAGGAGGGAAAGACGCGGGGGAGGAAGGATAGACGGTGCGGGGGACGGAAGGGCGGAGGGGGAGGAAGGGGGCAGACCTGAGACCTGAAACCTGAAACTAGCGCGTAGATGGTGCCGCCGCAGGCGGTGCCCCGGAGCGTGAGCGTAGGGGTGACGTAGCCGGGTGCCCGCTGGGCAGGCGAGGAACAAACCTGAAACTTGAGACCTGACGAAGCGCGGCAGCGCGTAGATGTTCGATATGAATGTAGCGGCCCGACGAAAACGGAGGTTGCGGAGGGTGCATTTTACCGGACGCCCTCTGGGCGGTAAAATGCACTAATGGGGCGCCCGCTCGCGGGCCGCGCAGGAAATAAGCCTGAAGGTAAGACGAAAACCTAAAACAGCTGCATCGAATGCAATCGCCGCTTGGGCGGGGAGTCGTGTGCCCGGGGAGATCATCAGAATCTGAAACTCAGGTCTCAGGTTTTCAGGTTTCAGGTCTCTCCAGTGTCTAGTTGGCTGGCGGGGACGCCGGCGCTCCCAAGCGGCACGGGTCGGTGGCCCTCCCCGCTACAGAGTAGGTAGGGCGCGACCTTGGTCGCGCCGGGCGGATCAGCGGCGGGCGGGGAGGACGAAGCGCACCGAGGGCTCGCTATCGGGCGCGGACTGGGCACCCGCCCCGACCGGGGTCACGGCGGTGGAGACCGGAGCCACGGGCGTCACGGGGCCGCCGGTGAAGACCGAGTCGGCGGGGATCTTGGCAAAGCCTTCCTCGATCAGGCGGGCGACGTGGGCGTCGCGCGTCTTG
>JALOTV010000270.1 GCA_025457685.1 Opitutaceae bacterium | reverse complement strand
CATACCGCGAGACCTACGCCCTCGCCGCTCCTGCGCGCCAGAGACTGGGCGAGTCTACACGCCGCCTCGTGGCGTAGCGCTCCCGCTGCATCGCCCGGCGACGAAGTGGTATTTTGGATACACTATGCTCCCCGCCGCGCTTCCGCTCGCCGCCCGCGCTTTCGCGCAACCCTCCGGGCAAAACGCCCCCTCGCCCGTCGCCGCGCCGCCGCCCCTCGTCCTGCTCCACGGTCTACTCGCCTCGTCCCGCCATTGGCAGACCGTCTCGGCCGAACTCGCCGACCTCCGGCCCGTCTTCGCCGTCGATCTTCGCAACCACGGCCGCTCCCCGCGCGCCGCCACCATGACCTTCGATGTCATGGTGGACGACCTCCTCGCCTGGCTCGACGCCCGCCAGCTCCCCGTCATCGACCTGCTCGGCCACAGCATGGGCGGCAAACTCGCCATGGCCTTCGCCTGCCGCCACCCCGAGCGGGTGCGGCGTCTCGTGGTGGTGGACATCGCCCCGCGCGCCTACCGCACGCCGACCCACGTCCCGGAGTTTCGCGCCATGCACGAGCTTCGGCTCGATTCCCTGCGCTCCCGCGCCGAGGCCGAGATGCGCCTGGAGGGCCGCGTCGCCGACGTCGGCATGCGCCGCTTCCTCGCCGGCAATCTTGAGCGCGACGACGCCACCGGCGCGTGGCGCTGGCACTTCGACCTCCTCGCCCTCACCGCCGCCCTGCCCTCGCTCAAGGGCTCGCCGCTCGCTGCCCACGATCGGTTTCCCGGGCGCACCCTCTTCCTTGCCGGCGAACGCTCCCCCTACGTTACGCCCGAGGATCTGCCGCTCATCCGCGCGCACTTCCCCTGCGCCGACGTGCTGCGCCTGCCCCGCTCCGGCCACAACCCCCACCTCGAGAGCCGTGCGGATTTCCTCTCCGGCCTCGAGACCTTCCTCAACGACCCGGCGCCCGTCAGCTGACGGCCGGTCGCCGGCTCGGCGGATCGAAAATCAGAATCCCATCGCCGTGTTAGAGCGGCGCTGGTCCGCATAGCCGCGCAGGCGGCCGTCGGGCAGGCGCTCCACCGCGTTGACCCCGCCGAAGGACTCCGTCTCCGCGTCCGTGCCGTCCTTCCAGCCGAGGCGCTCGCGCAGCGCCTCCGCCACGCGGTAATCGGTCTCCCGCTCGGTCTCGAAAAAGCTGTCCGGCTGCCCGGCGCGTCGCGTCACCGGATGGAAACGCGGCGCGCCGATCGCCTCCTCCAGCGTGCGGCCAAACATCAGGTAATCCACCGTCACCTGCACCATCGCGCTGGGTATGCGGCTGCCGCCGGGCAGGCCTATGCCCGCGACCAGTCGCCCGTCGCGCACCAACACCGCCGGCGTGATGGTCGTGCGCGGACGCCGGCCGGCCTTCACCTCGTTGGGGTTGCCCGACGTGCGGTTGAAATTGCTCAGGCTGTTGTTGAGCACCACGCCCGTGCCAGGCGGCACGATGCCCGAGCCGAAGTGGTTGCTCTGCGACTGCGTGGCGCTGACCACGTTGCCCTCGCGGTCCACCACCACGAAGTGGGTCGTCTCCGCCGCCATCGCCTCGAGATCGTCTTCGCGCGCCCAACCCGCCACCGAGGCCATCGTGGCCGTGCGTGTCGCCGCTTGTTCGCGCAGTTGCGCCAGTCGTCCCGCCGAGAGCAGGCGCTCCCACGCCTCGCGCGAGCCCTTCGCGTCGCCGAGCACTTCGCGGCAGGCCGCATCCGCCTCGAGAAACACCCGCATCACCCGATCCAGCGCATCGGGCCGCAGCACCGAATCACCCTCGATGCGGTCGCCTTCCAGCGCCGCGAGCGCGAGCAGATACACTCCGCCGCCGGAGACAGGGGGCGGCGCGGAGTAAACCTCCATGCCGCGAAATTTCACCCGCAGGGGCTCGTCGAGCCGGGAGCGATACGTGGAAAAATCATCCGCGCGCAGGGGGCTGCCCGCCTCGCGCAGCGCGCGCACCATCGCCTCCGCCACCGGCCCGCGATAAAAGCCCGCTTCGCCCTCGCGCGCGATCACGCGAAGCGTCTTGGCAAGGTCGGGGCTCGCGATCCGGCTTCCCGCCTGGGGCAGTTTGCCGTCGGGCATGTAGATGCGACCGAGCTCGGCGTTCGCGCGCATCTTGGCCTCTTGGGAACGGAAGAAGCGCACCTGATTCGCGCGCACCTCGAAGCCGGACTCGGCCAGCTTGATCGCGGGCGCGAGCAGCTCCTCGCGCGGACGCGAGCCCCAGCGGGCGTGGGCGTCGAGCATGCCCGCCACGAAGCCCGGCACCGCCACCGAGGCCGGGCCGGAGTTGCGCTCCGCCGCCGGCAGACGGCGAAACGCCGCCGCGTCGAGATGCGACGAGGCCGCGTCGAGGGCCTCGATCACCGAGACCTTGCCGGTCTTGGCGTCGCGGTGCACGAGCGCGAGCTTGCCGCCGAGGCCGGAGCCGTAGGGCTCGGTCACGCCAAGGGCAAAGCCCACCGCCACCGCCGCGTCCACCGCGTTGCCGCCAGCCTGCAGCACCGCCACGCCGGCGGCCGTCGCGTCGGGATGCCCCGCCGCGACCATGCCGCCGAGCCCCTCCGCGACCTGCACCGACATGGGCACCGCCCGCACCGACGCGATCAAAACCCACACGAGCACGGCACCCCGGCACCAGGACGTCTTTGTCATGAGTCGGTTTTATCCGTCCGCCTCCGCGCGCGGCAAACTCGCCGCGTGGCGTATCTATACGCCACGCGCCCCGGGAGGTTTGCCACCGGGGCGCGCCGCCTCACGCTCGCGCACCATGAACCGTCTCGTGCCGCTTTTCCTCGCCAGCGTGACGCTCGTTTTTGCCCAGCCCGAGGAGCGCTCGGCCGACCCTGACTTCGCCGACCTTTCTCTCCGCGCCTACGACTCGCCCTCGTCCGACGGCAGCTCGGGCGAACGCCTCTCCACCTTTCCGCCCGAGGGCCCGTCCGGCGACCGCTATCGCGAGGCCGTGCGCCTGCTCGAGCGGGGCGAGTATGCCGCCGCCCTCGCCGCCGGTCGCTCCGGCGCGACCGAGGCCGAGGAGGCGGGCGATGCACGCGCCCAGTCCGCTTTTCTGCTCGTCGTCGGCCGCGCCTCCTGGGTGTTGGGCGATTTCGCCGGCGCCACGGAGATCCTGCTCCAACAACTGCGCGTGACCGAGGCAATCGGGGACCATGACCTGTTGTCCGCCGGCCACCACGCCCTCGGGCTCACCTACATCAGCACCCGGGACTACGCCGCCGCCGACCGCGCCTTCGCCGAAGCGCTCGTCCACGCCGAGGCGCTGGGCGACAAGGCCCGCATCGCCTACGTGCTCAACGGCGCGGCCAACAATCACCTCGCCCGGCGCGACTACGCCGCCGCCCGCCCGCTCTATGAACGCGCCCTGGCGCTGCGCGAGGCCATCGGCGATCGCGTGGGCGCGGCCGACAGCTCCAGCAACCTCGGCACCCTCGCCCTCTTCGCCGGTGACCCCACCACCGCGCTCGCCGCCTATCAGCGCGCCCTCGCCATCTACGAATCGATCGACCAGCCGCGCCGCCTCGCCCGCGGCCATCGCCGCGTGGCCACCGCCCTGCGCCGCCTCGGCCGGCTCGACGAGGCCGTGGCCGAGCTGCGTCTCTCCCTCGCCGTGGCCGAGCCGCTGGGCAGTTCGCCGGTGCTCGCCGAGACCTACCGCGAACTCGCCCGCGTGCACGAGGCGCGGGGAGAGTTTCGCACCGCGCTTTTCTACGAGCGCCGCCAGGGCCTCACGCGCGACTCCATCATCAACGAGCAGATCCGCCAGCGCGTGGTCGAGCTCGACGCGCGCTACCAGGCCGAACGCCGGGAAAACGAGATCACGCGCCTGCGCCTCGACCAGGAGACCAAGGCCGCCGAGCTCGCCCGCCGCCGCCAGCAAAACGTCGCCCTCGGCGCCGGCCTCGCCCTCGTGCTGGGCCTAGGCACGGTCGTCGCCCTCGGCCAGCGCGCGCGCCTCCGCGCCGAGCGCGCCGCCCGCGCCGCCGACGAGCGCGCGCGCATCGAGGCCGAGCAGGCCGCCCGCCTGAAATCACGCCTGCTCCAGATCGCGGCGCACGATTTGAAGGCCCCGCTCTCCGCCGTCTCCGCCTCCGCCGCGCGCATCGCCGAGCGTCCGGGGGAAACCGCCGCCGTGGTCGATCTCGCCCGCCACATCCGCACCGACGCCGCGCACATGGGCGGGCTGGTGCGCGAGTTTCTCGACTCCGCCGCCATCGAGGCCGGCCGCCTGCAACTCCAACGCGGCCCGGTCAACCTGCTCGCGCTCGCGCGCGACACGGTGGACGACTACCGCCCTCTCGC
>JALOTV010000037.1 GCA_025457685.1 Opitutaceae bacterium | reverse complement strand
TGGTTGCAGGCGTGGCTCATCGAGCAGGATTTCCGTATCATCTTCGCCGTCCCGGGCATCGTGCTCGCGACCATGTTCGTCACGTTCCCGTTCATCGCACGAGAGCTCATCCCGCTCATGCAGACCCAGGGCAACGACGAGGAATACGCCGCGCTCACCCTTGGAGCCTCGGGCTGGCAGACGTTTTGGAAGGTCACCCTGCCCAACATCAAGTGGGGCCTCTTCTACGGCGTCATCCTGTGCAACGCCCGCGCCATGGGCGAATTCGGCGCCGTATCCGTGGTGTCAGGACACATTCGCGGCGAGACCAACACCCTGCCGCTGCACGTGGAGATCCTCTACAACGAATACCAATTCGTCGGCGCCTTCGCCGCCGCCTCCGTCCTCGCCCTGCTCGCCCTCGTCACCCTCGTCCTGAAATCCCTCGTCGAGTGGGCCCACGCCCGTCGCACCGCCTGAGGCACTATTCAACACTCACCACCCGCCACCCGCTACTTTCACCATGAGCATCATCGCCCGCAATATCACCAAGACCTTCGGCGCCTACACCGCCCTCGCCGATGTCTCGCTCGACGCCCCCGCCGGCAAACTCGTCGCCCTGCTCGGCCCCTCCGGTTCGGGCAAGACCACGCTCTTGCGCATCCTCGCCGGCCTTGAATTCGCCGACCCCGGCTCCGGTCGCATCGCCTTCCACGGCGAGGACGTCAGCGACACCCCCGCCGGCCAGCGCGGCGTCGGCTTTGTGTTTCAACACTACGCGCTCTTCCGCCACATGACCGTCGCGCAAAACATCGCCTTCGGCCTCACCGTGAAACCGCGCCGCGATCGCCCCTCCCCGGCGCAGATCGACGCCCGCGTGCGCGAACTGCTCCGCCTCATCCAGCTCGACGATCTCGGCGGCCGCTACCCCAGCCAGCTCTCCGGCGGCCAGCGCCAGCGCGTGGCCCTCGCCCGCGCCCTTGCGGTCAACCCCAAGGTGCTGCTGCTCGACGAGCCTTTCGGCGCGCTCGATGCCCGCGTGCGCAAGGACCTCCGCCGCTGGCTGCGTCACTTTCAGCGCGAGATCGGCATCACCACGATCTTCGTCACCCACGATCAGGAGGAGGCGCTCGAACTCGCCGACCAGATCGTGGTCATGAACAACGCCAAGATCGAGCAGGTCGGCACCCCGCAGGAGGTTTACGACCAGCCCGCCTCCCCGTTTGTCATCGAGTTTCTGGGCAACGTGAACCGCTTCTCCACCCGCTCCCATCCGCTCCCCGGCGTGGCCGAGCCCCTGCTCTACATCCGCCCGCACGACGTGGACATCCTGCACAGCTACCTCGGCGAGCACGGCGTGCGAGCCCGCGTGGAGCACGTGTTCTCCGCCAGCAACTTCGCCCGCGTCGCCCTCACCCGTCTGGACAACGGCGAGACGATCGACGCCGAGATCTCGCGTGAGCGCCTGGCCGAGCTCGCCCTTGCGCCCGGCGCGGAAGTCTGGGTCGTCTTCCGCCACATCCGCCTCTTCCCCGAGCACGGCCGCTTCACCGAGCGCGATATCGCCGCGTGACGGTTGCCAACGCCGCCCGCCCGGCCCCGTCGGGCCGCGGGTCGTGCCCGGCAGGATGAACGCAAATTCATCCTGCGTTCATCTTGCGTTCATACGCGTGGGGTATGCTGCGGCATACTCCGCCCATGCCCGCATCCGCCCCAGCCTCCGCTTCGTCGCCACACCTCGCCAACCGCCTAGGGCCGGGCTTTGTTCTCGCCTCCTTCACCGCCCTGCTCGCCACCCGCCCCGCCCAGGCCGAGGATCGGCTCACCCTGAAGGCGCAGTCCTGGCAGGAGGACGGCAAACGCGTCCGCGTCGATTCCCAATACGCCCTGCTCGAGGCCGAGCTCACCCCCGACACCCGCCTCAAGGTCATGGGGTTGCTCGACACCATCACCGGAGCCACCCCCAGCGGCGACAAACCCCGCGCCCCCGGCGAACCCGTTCCCTTGGTCTCCATCGAGGAACAGCGCGAGGCCTGGGATGCCAATCTCTCCCGCCAGTTTGGCCGCGTAAACATCGCCGCCAGCTACGGCGTCAGCCGCGAGAGCGACTACGTCTCCCACGGCTACTCCCTCAACACGCTCACCGACTTTAACCAGAAGAACACCACCCTTCTTCTCGGTTGGGGCCACGCCGACGACGACCTCTCGGGCGACGCCATCGGCTGGTCGCGCGAGCGTGAAAAGACCTCCGACGATTTCATCGCCGGCCTCACCCAGCTGCTGTCGCCGTCCACCTCGGTCACCGCCAACCTGTCGTTCGGCCGCGCCACCGGCTTCCTCTCCGACCCCTACAAGATCGTAGGCGTCGCCTCCCACCCCGACCTGCCCCCCGGCCTCTACTCCACCTGGTGGGAAAACCGTCCACGCGAGAAGGACAAGATCACGCTCTTCCTCGGAGCAAACCACCACTTCGACCGCCTCAACGGGGCGCTCGACGCCTCGTATCGGTTTTACAACGACAGCTTCGGCATCTCCAGCCACACCGCCGAGCTCCGCTGGCTCCAGCGCCTCGGCCCGCGCGTCGTCCTCGAACCCTCCGTGAGGTTCTACCGTCAATCCGAGGCCGACTTCTATTATCCCGACTTGGACGCCGCTGGCATAGTCCCGCGCAACGCCGCCGACGGCGAGACCGGCACCGGCACGGGCCCCTATTATTCCTCGGATTACCGACTGTCCCGCCTCCAGACCGTCAATCTCGGCCTCAAGCTTTCCTACACCTTCAACCCTCACTGCTCCGTCGATTTTGCCTACGAGCGCTACCTCATGAGCGGACTCGACTCCGACACCCCGAGCGACGCCTACAGCGACGCCGATGTGCTTACCGCCGGTCTGAAACTTTCCTTCTGACCGCGCCATGCCCCCCTCCATCCAGTCGCCAGAATCCGCCACGGCCCGCACCCGCGTGCGGCGTCACCGCTGGTCTGCCCTGGGCACCGTATGTGAAATCCACTACGCATGCGAAAACGATGCCCTGGCCGCCCGCTTCGAGCGCGAGGCCGTCGCCTGGGTCGAGGCCTTCGAGTCCCGCTGCTCCCGCTTTCGCCCCGACAGTCTCCTCTCTCGCATCAATGCCGCCGCCGGCATGGCCTGGATCCACATCGACCCGGAGATGGAGCAGCTCCTGCGCTTCTGCGGTTCCCTGCATCAGCTCACCCGGGGCGCCCTCGATCCGACCGCCACCCCCGTCCTGCGACTTTGGGATTACAAGTCCCCCACGCCCCGCATCCCCTCCGACACCGAGATCGCTTCCGCGCTGCGCCTGGTCGGCTGGCAAAAGGTCCGCATCGAGCCCGGCCGCGTCCTCCTCCCCGAACCCGGCATGGCCCTCGACTTTGGCGGCTGGGGCAAGGAATACGCCGTGGACGCCGTAGCCGCCCTCGCCCGCTCGCTCGGCATCGACCGCGCCCTCATCGATTTTGGCCACGATCTCATGGCCGTCGGAGCCGCACCGGGCAAACCCGGCTGGCACATCGGCCTGGAAAACCCCGCCAACCCGTCGGGGCCATGTCTTGGCAGTCTGGCCGCCGCCGACCTCGCCGTAGCCAGCTCCGGCGACTACCTCCGCGGCTTCACCCTTGGCGGACGTCGCTACGGCCACATCATCGATCCCCGCACCGGCCGGCCCGTCGATAACGGCTGCCGCCAGGTTACGGTCGTCGCCCCCGGCTGCCTGCTCGCCGGCGCGCTCTCGACCGCCCTCTTCATCCTCGGCCCCGAAGCGGGCCTTGCCCTCGCCGCCGAGTTCCCGGACGCCGAGGCCCGCATCATCACCGATACCGCCCTCCATCAATCCCGAGGTTTTTACCGCCATGTCGTTTCTTGAAAAAATTCCCGTCGCGCGCCTCGCGCTCTTCGCGTGTCTCGCCGCTTTCGCTGCCTTTGCGCCGGTCTCCGCCGTCCGCGCCGAGGTCAAGGTCGGCGAGCCCTTCCCGTCTCTCGAGGCCCGCGATCTTGAGGGCGTGCTGCCGGAGTGCGCGGGCAGCGTCGTCCTAGTCGATTTCTGGGCCACTTGGTGCTCCCCGTGCAAAGCCTCCTTCCCGCACTACGGCGCGCTCCAGACCGAGCTGGGCCCGCGCGGCCTCGTCGTCATCGGCGTGAGCGTGGACCAGAAAGCCGCGCCCTACGACGCGTTCCTCAAACGTCACTCGCCCGCCTTCGCCACCGTTCGCGATGGCGCGCAAAAACTCGTCGCCGAGGTTCGGCCTCCCGCGATGCCGACCTGCTACCTGCTCGATCGGCACGGCGTGCTCCGGCTCGTGCACTCCGGGTTTCACGGCGAACAAGACATCCGCCTGCTCCGCGCCGAAATCGAGAAGCTCCTCGCCGAATCCCCATGAACTTTCTCCGCGTTTCCCTCCTCCCGCTCGCCGGTCTCAGCCTGGTCCTGCTCGCCTCCGGCTGTTCCTCCACCCGCCTCGTGCGCGTTCAACCTTGGGAACGCGCCACCCTCAGCGATCCGCTCATGCGCCCCGACCGCGATCCGCTCCACACCGCCATGAGCGAGCACATCTATTTCTCCCGCGAAGCCTCCGCTGGCGGCCGCGGCGTGGGCGGCAGCGGTTGCGGCTGCAACTGATCCACCACCCGTCGTCCCACCCATTTTTTCAAGTCCTCGTCCCCTACACGCGCCATGATTTTCCAAGCCCTCCTCTTTCGTTTCCGCTGGCTGCACGTCCCCGCCGGCCTGCTCGCGCTTTTGTTGCAACGCACCCCCGTGCTTCGCGTGCTCTCCGCCTCGCCGTCCTCCTTTGGCCTGCAGCCCGCCGCCATCCTTAAATCCGCCTTCGCCCTCGCCGCGCTCGGCGCCTACGACTCCGTCGCCGGTGCAACCGTCTTCAACGCCGCCAAGGTGGACCCCACCACGGTTTCGCCCGCCAAAGGCTCCGCGAACACGACTTTCCGCGCCGCCGGTGCCGTGGGCTCCGCGTTCAGCCTGTCCTTCAATGGATCCGGCGCACCCAGCGCCATGCGCTCATGGAAAATCACCGGCACCCTTCCCGCCGGTCTCAGGGTGGTAAATGGCATCGACACCGGCACCGGCATCGTCGCCAACGGATCTTTCGTCACGCTCACCGGCACGCCGACCGTTCCCGTCACCAGCACCCTCGGCGTCACCGCCTACGATACCGCCGGTGCCAGAGGCAAAAGCGCCCGCGTCAGCTGCGCCATCACCATAGCCGGCGACTCCTCGTCCATCGCGCCCGTTTTCACCACCGCGCTCCCCGCCACCTCCTCGGCCCCCTTGGGCGGCGACCTCATCCTCACCGTCCACGCGACCGGCACGCCCGCTCCCACCTACGCCTGGAAACGTGGCTCCGTGGTGATCCCCGGTCAGACCGGTGCCACCCTTGCGCTCGGGCCGCTCACCCTCGCTGACGCCGCCACCTACACCGTCACCGCCTCCAACTCCGGCGGCCTCGCCATCGCCACCACCAAGCTCGCCGTCACCCTCCCGCCCGTCGCCACCCTCGCGGATCCCGGCACCTTGCGTGTCGGCAGCGTGGTCGCCCTCGATCTACGGGGCGACACCCCCGCCTTCCCCGGACTGCTCTACAAAGCCACCGGGCTGCCCGCCGGCCTCACCCTCGACCCGACGACCGGCCTGCTCTCCGGCCTCATCACCGCCAAGCCCGGCCCGACCGCCATCAAACTCTGGACCCAGCTCGGCACCGCCAAGAGCGAGATTCAAAGCGCCACGCTCACCACCGCCGCCTATCCCGTCGAGTTGACCGGCGCCTACGAGGCCCTCCTGTCCACCGCGTCCGAACCCGCCCTGCCCTTCGGCAAAGTCACCCTCGCCGTCTCCTCCACCGGCACGTTCACCGGCAAGCTCATCTCCCCCGAGGTCGCCCCGTTCGTGCTGAAAAACCGCCTCGCCCTGTCGCCGGACAACACCTCCGCGAGCGCCACTTTCTCCATCCCGCGCGGCAAACTCCTCCCGCCCTACTCGCTCACCGTCACCGTCGCCGCCGACACGCTCCTCGCCACTCTTTCCGAGAGTGCCACGCCCGTCGCCGCGTCCACCGACGGAGCACGCATGACCACCGTCGCGCCGGCGGGAGCCGTCAATGCCTACACCGCTCTGCTCACCGCACCGGTCAACCTCGGCACCGCCCCGGCCTTTCCGCTCGGATCGGGCTACGCCACCGCGCGCATCGACGCCAAAGGCCTGCTCACCCTCGCCGGCAAACACGCCGACGGCACCGCGCTGACCGGCTCGTATCCACTGGGCCACGACAACCGCTACCGCATCTTCGCCAAGCCCTACGCCGGCGCCGCGGGCGGCTACTTCTCCGCCACCCTTCCGCTCACTCCGCGCACGGGGGATACCACCCGCTGGCACGTAGCCCCCGCCGACGGTGTCGATACCTACTGGCGCAAGCCCGATCCACTCGCCGCCACCACCAACTACCCGGACGGCTTCGGCCCCCTCGCCCTCACCGTCCGCATCGAGCCTTGGATCAAGCCCACGCCCGCCGTCCCGCTCGCCACCCTGCTCGGCCTCGCCCCTTCCGGTGACCTCTCCGTCAACCTTTCCGCCTCCGGACTCGCTCCCGCCGACTACGCGCTTCCCGACACGCTGCACCTCTCCGCGACCAATCTTTTCACCGTCGTGTCCACTGCCACCCCGGCCAATCCCTCGGCGTTCTCCGCCAAGGTCAATGCCGCCACCGGTGCGCTCACCGGCGGCTTTACCCTCAAGGCCATTCCCCCGGTCGCCCTGCGCAAGGTCGCCTACAGCGGCGTCCTGCTCCAGTCCGCCCCCGACGACTTGCCGCGTCTTCACGGCGGCGGCTTTTTCCTCCTCCCCGCCGCCGTCAAAGGCGCACCCGTGGCCTCCGGACAAGTCTCCCTAACCTCTCCCTGAACCTGTCCGCCCCTGACAACGCCCAGGCCCGCGGTGGAGTTGTCCCGCCCGCACGTATCCACGCCACCATGACCGCCCGCCTTTCACGCCTCCTCCCCACATCGGGTCGGCATTCTCCGCGCTCCGCCCTCGCGCTCTCCCTGCTGCTGGCCGTCTTCGCCTTAGCGCTTCCCGCCGCCGCCCGCGCGCAAGTGAAGGCCTCCTTTGTGGCGCTCGACTCCGGCTTCCCCGCCGACGCCCGAGAACTCACCGTCGGCCTGCGCCTAGTCCACCAGCCGCACTGGCATACCTACTGGCTGCAGCCCGGCACCGGCCTGCCCACCAGCCTCGACTGGCAACTCCCCCCGGGGTGGACCGCCGGTCCCATCCGCTGGCCCGCCCCCCATCGCGTTTACGACACCGCCGGGAATCTCGCCGGCAACGGCTACGAGGGCACCACCTACCTCCCCGTCACCCTCACTCCGCCCCCCGACCTGGCCCCGGGCGTCCCCGTCACGCTCCGCGCCCGCGCCGACTGGCTCATGTGCAAAGAAGTCTGCGTCCCCGGCGCGGCCGACCTTTCCCTCACGCTTACGCCCACCGCTCCGGGTGCCACCAAGTCCGCCGTCGTCGCCGATTCCCCCGAGGGCGAGGCCCTTCTCGCCACCATCAATGCCCTGCCGGCCGCACTTCCGACCGACCTTCAAGCCACCGCCGCTCGCACACCGGGCGACAAGATCCTCCGCCTCTCGCTTTCCGGCCTCCCCGGCCTCGCCAAGGATCCATGGTTTTTTGCCTCGGACGCCGCCATCGCCTACGACCAGCCCCAGAGTCAGACCGCGTCCGCTTCCGGCTTGGTCCTAGAACTCCCCGTGTCCGAGGACGCCTATCCGGCCGTCACCCGCCTTCGCGGCGTGCTCACCTTCGCGAACGGCCCCGCCTACGAGCTCGACCTACCGATCACCGCTGCGCCCGCCGCGGCCGCCGTTGAGTCTGCGAAAAGCGCCACCACCGCCTCTTTCGCCGGCATCCTCGCCATCGCCTTTGTCGGCGGACTCATCCTCAACCTCATGCCCTGCGTCTTTCCCGTGCTCGGCCTGAAGGTGATGAGTTTCGTGCAGCAAGCCGGCGAAGATCGCAAAAAAATCACCGCCCACGGTCTCGTGTTCACCTCGGGCGTTCTGCTGTCGTTTTGGCTCCTCGCCGCCACCTTGGCGATTCTCCGCGCCGGAGGCGCCAGCCTCGGCTGGGGTTTCCAGCTTCAGGAACCCGCCTTCGTCTTCGCCCTCGCCGCCGTCGTGCTGGCCTTCGCGCTCAACATGTCCGGGGTCTTCGAGTTCGCCCTTCGCGCCACTTCGCTCGGTGGCGGGCTACAGCAAAAACCCGGCCTCGCCGGCTCCTTTTTCACCGGCGTGCTCGCCACCATCGTCGCCACCCCGTGCAGCGCGCCCTTCCTCGCTCCCGCCCTCGGTGCCGCCCTCGCTTTGCCCACCGTGCAGAGCTTCGCCGTCTTCACCGCCATCGGCCTCGGCCTGTCCACGCCCTACCTGCTGCTCGCGGCGTGGCCCGCCGCGATCCGCGCCCTGCCCCGCCCCGGCGCATGGATGGAATCGTTCAAGCATGGCATGGCCTTCCTCCTCTACGCCACCGTCGCGCTGATGGTCTGGATCCTTGCCGGCCAACTCTCCGCCGAGGCGCTCCTCTCCGCCCTTCTCGCGCTCTCCGCTCTCGCATTTGCGCTTTGGCTCTACGGCCTCGCCACCGCGCCCAACAAAACCGGCCGCGCCCGCCCCGTGCCGCTTGTGCTGGCAGCCCTCGTGGCCGCCGCCTCCCTCGCCTATGGCTGGCCGCGCGCCGCCTCCCCCGACGCCCTTGTCTGGGAGCCTTGGAGCGCCGAGCGCGTCGCCGCCCTCCGCGCCGAGGGCCGTCCCATCTACGTCGATTTCACCGCCCGCTGGTGCTTCACCTGCCAGACCAACAAGAAAACCGTCTTCTCCGGGCCCGGCTCCGGGGAGGTGCTGAAAGCCTTTCGCGACAACCACGTCGCCACCCTTCGCGGCGACTGGACCAACCGCGATCCGCTCATCACCGCCGAACTCGCCCGCCACCACCGGGCCGCCGTTCCCTTCAACCTCGTCTATCTGCCCGGCCAGGCAGACCCCGCCGTCCTGCCCGAACTGCTTTCGCCCGCGATCGTTGTCGGGGCCATCAAACGCTGACCGCGCCCCGCTCCACGCCGCCTTCCCCAAACTATTACGCAAAGCGCTTTTGCGCTCGCCCGCACGCATCCGCATGCCCGCAATCCCGAGTCTTTTGGTATGACTTGGGAAATCGCCCTCATCTTCACCCTGCTGGCCGTCACGCTGGGACTTTTCCTCTGGGAAAAATTCTCGCCCGATCTTGTCGCGCTCGGGCTGTTCTGCGTCCTCGCCACGTCCACTCTCCTGCCGGCCAAGGATGCGTTTTCCGTCTTCGCCAACACCGCGCCCTTCACGGTGGGCGCCATGTTTGTGCTCAGCGCCGCGCTGGTAAAGTGCGGTGCCATCGATGGCTTGTCCCGAATGGTCGAGCGCTACGGCGACCGCTCCTACCCCGTGGTCATGCTCGGCCTCGTGCTGCTCGTGGCGGCCATCTCGGCATTCATCAACAACACGCCGGTCGTGGTCGTGTTCCTGCCCGTCGTTTTGAATCTCGCGCGCAAGATGCGCCTCGCGCCCTCGAAGCTGCTGATTCCGCTCTCCTACGCCGCCGTGCTCGGCGGGTGCTGCACGCTCATCGGCACCAGCACCAACCTCGTGGTCAACGGCGTGATCACGTCCAAGGGCATCGAGGGCTTTTCCATGTTCGAGCTCGCCTGGCTAGGCGTCCCCGCCGCCCTCGTCGGCGCGGTTTATCTGGCGTTCTTCGGCAAACGCCTGCTCCCCGACCGCGCCATGCTCAGCTCCATCCTCAGCGAGGACGAGCGACGCGAATACATCACCGAGGCCTTCGTCCAGCCCGGCGCCGCCGCCGTCAACAAGACCCTAGACGAGGCCGGACTGGGAAAAAAGCGCGGCATCCGCGTGCTTGAGATCGTGCGCGACGGCGTCGCCCTACCCTTCGACCTCAAGACCACTCGCCTCGAATCCGGCGACCGCCTCGTCCTCGCCTGCCGCCCCCAGGGCATCGCCGCCGCACGCGGCGTGGATGGCATCGACCTCGTCTCCGAGCTTGCGGTAGGTCTCGAGCAAATCGCCGCCCACGAGGGCTCCCTGGTCGAGGCCGTCGTCAACCCAAACTCCGATCTCGTCGGGCGCAGCGTCAAGGACCTCAATTTCCGCCAGCGCTACCGCATGGTCGTCCTCGCCCTGCACCGCCAGGGGCGCAACGTGCGCGAGCAGGTCGACTCCCTACCGCTCGCCGCCGGCGACGTGCTGCTCATGATGGGCACCGACCAGGCCATCGACGCCCTGCAAAATTCCGCAGACCTCGTGGTCTTTGACCGCGCCCGCACCCCCGCCCGCCCCAAGACCCGCTACATACCGCTCGTATTGGGCGTCATCGCCGCCGTCGTGCTGGGCGAGGTGGTGGACCTGGTGCCCATCCACCTCGGCGCGCTCATCGGCTGCGTCGTGGTCTGCGCGGCGGGCTGCCTCACCACCAAGGAGGCCTACGACTCCATCGAGTGGCCCGTGCTCTTTCTGATCTACGCCATGCTTGCGGCCGGCCTCGCCCTGGACCGCACCGGGGCGGCATCCTGGTTGGCCCGCGGCTTGGTTGATGTCGTGCAACCCCTCGCCTCCGAGGCCATGCGCCCGCTTTTCGTGCTCGGTGCCATCTACCTCGTGACCACCGTGCTCACCGAGATTCTTTCCAACAACGCCGTCGCCGCCCTCATGATTCCCATCGTGCTTGGTGTGGCGGCCGAACTCGGCGTGGATCCGCGCCCCTACATCGTGGCCGTCACCTTCGCGGCGTCCGCCGCCTTTGCCACCCCCATCGGCTACCAGACCAACACCTACGTGTATGGCGTGGGCGGATACAAATTCGGCGACTTCGTCAAGGTGGGCGTGCCCCTGAATCTGGCCTGCATGGCGGTGGCGCTCATCGTTATCCCGCTGGTTTGGCCTTTCCACCCCTGAGCGTTCGCTAAGTGCGGCCGGTCGCGGCATAGCTGGTCAAAAACAGCGCGACTAAACCGCGCTGCGAGGCATCGACGCTCGGGTTATCTTACCCCCAAAGCCTCGTGGCTTCGGCTCGCGTCGAGGCTAGCTTCGATGTTGTTGCCGGCTTGGGCGGATCGCACCGCCCTACCCAACCTCAACGCTCAAACGTATAGCCGGCGGTCTGAACCTGAAACCCGGAGCCCGACTGCCCCCAGCCGCTCAACGGACGGGTGCTAAACGACCCCGTGGCGGCAGCCGAAGTCGGCATGTATTGGCGACGCGCATCCTGCATCCAGCTGGCGGTCTCCGTTTGAGCGGCGCTCGCCCGGGTTTGAGATTCCGCTTCGGCGCTCCAGTTGGCCAGGCTCGTGGTCGCGACTTGAGATTCGGGCGCGATGCCAAGCGCGGCCAGCGTGAGATGCTCAGGCAAGCCGTTGCGAACCGCCATGGCGTCGGCGCGAAGTCGACGGACTTCGAGAGGCTGGCTGTCTGCGGAGATCGCGGTGCGATTGGCTGCGGACGAGGAAGAGGCGAGTTGCATGGCTCCTCCCGTGGCAGCGACCGTCGGAGTAGAAACCCCGGGCTGGCTCACTTTAGCCACCAACAACGCCACCACTGCGGCGGCGCCGGCCGCCGTGCCCCAAGTCAACCATCCCTGCAAAGTGGCGCGACGCTCGCTCTTCAACACCATGCGCTGCTCGGCGCGCCGGAGCGCCTCGACCAACACGTCAGGGGCGGGCGCATCCTGCTCGGAACGGCGAAACAGCTCGGCGCACCCGCGATGCATGATCTCGTAGCTGCGCAGGCGACGACGCAGGCTGGGCTGCTCGGCGAGCGCCCGCTCGAGCTCTCTCGCCTCCTCGGGACTGAGCCGGTGGTCGAGGTAAAGGTTAAGCAGCTCCTTAAATCGTGTTTCGTTCATAATCACTGATCATCTCCACCAATCACTTCGCGCAACGCATCACGGGCACGGGCGATACGGCTCTTCACCGTGCCCACGGAAATCCCCAGGATGCCGGCTATTTCCTCGTAAGAAAGATTCTTCACGTTGCGCAGGATCAACACCTCGCGGTGCTTAGCGCTGAGCTTTTCCATACCGGCCGCGATTCGGTCAACCAGTTCTTGCGTAACCGCGAGGTCCTCGGGCGACTCGGACTCGCTAACAAAAACCTCCGCCAGCGGTGTGTCGTTGTCCTCGCCCACCGGTTGGTCGAAAGACACCGTGCGGTCGCGTTTGCGGCGCCACCAATACCAATAGCGATTACGCGCCAGATTGGTCGCGATCTGGTAGAGCCACGTGGAAAGGGACGAATCCCCCCGGAAATTGGCGAGCCCGCGGTGCGCGCGGATAAACGCATCCTGCGTGACTTCCTCGGCGTCCTGCTGGTTGCGCAGCAACTGATGCACCATCGCGTAAATACGATCCCAGTGGCGGGAAACCATCTCCTCGAATGCGGCCGTATCCCCGTTGCGAAACCGATCCACGAGGATCCGATCCATGGCGACGTCTTGAGCTTTGGCGGACATATGTTCTTGCGCATTCTGACGCGCTTTTTCCGCGAAAGTTCCCTCCTTCTCCGCGATCGGCCCGTCTGGCGGGACATAGGGAATTCCCTCTCCTTCGGGCGATTGGGTGGAAGGGATCATGTCGTTTGCTCAAAAAGCCGCCCGCCCGCCCGCGCTGTCAACCGACTTGTCCGATTAATAGCGGAAAAAACCCTTGCCAACCTCGGAAGCCCACGCATCCACACAACGCTCGCAGTGTTCACGGGTCGATAGCTCAACGGTAGAGCAGCATCCTTTTAAGTTGTTGGTTCTGGGTTCGAATCCCAGTCGACCCACCACGCGAAACCCATGTCGCCGACGGCCGGCAAATTGTGGCGCACTACTCCACATCTGCGTTTGCAAACGCCGCATACACTACGCCGAGCAAATTGCTGCGCGTCACCCGCTCGCGATCCTCCGCGGGGTTGTTCAATCCCACCGCACGCCAGCCCTGCGCATCCTCCGCGACCAACTGATGCAGCACCACCACGCCCCGGCGATTCCGGTAGGCGACCTTCATGCCTGCGCGCAGACTTTCGTAAGGCACTTTTTGCAAAACGAGCACCGTGTTCTCCCCATACACCGGACGCATAGACTCGCCCGCGCCGATCACCGTGAACCTCGCCTTGTCCAGCTTGGCCACCGCCTCCGCATCGCGCCACGCCTGACTGCGCGTCACATCCGTGCGCGGAGGCGGCACCGATTGCGAAATCTCCGGTGCGTTGGGCGCGGAGGCGCAGCCCGCCAAAAAAGCCACCCCGACCACGGTCGTTACGAAAGCGTGTTTTCGCATGGTGTAACTGCACTTGGCTCTCATGTCGCGAAACAGAACTTGGCGTTTGCGTCGCGACGCGCAACTCCCGCATAGATTACTCGCGCTCGCCGTTTGTAGCGGATCAGCGCCCTCCCCTCGCCCCGTTCCCTTTCATGAAGCGCCTTGTCATCATCGAAGATCAAACCGCCATCCGCGAAATGTTGGTGGAAATCCTGCGCATGGACAAAAACTACCTGCTCGTCGGCGAGAGCGGCGATGGGCAAGGCGCGCTCAACCTGTGCCTTGAAGTTAAGCCCGATCTGCTCGTCCTCGACGCCAAATTGCCCGGCCTGAATGGAGTCGATCTTCTGCGTCGTCTCATGAAGCAGTTGCCCGGCGCCCGCGTGCTGGTTTTTTCCGGCCACGAAAACCCCGTCCTTGTCCGTGAAATGCTGGAGGTGGGCGCCCATGGTTTCGTCGAAAAAACCGCCGGACTCATCGAATTTAAAAAGGGGCTAGAAACCGTGGCCAATGGCGGCACCTACTTCGGTCCCGCAGTGGCCGCCCTCTTGCGCGATGTTGTCGCCAATCCCGGGTCCAGCAACAGCTCCGATTTCCTCACCGACCGCGAACGCGAGATCCTCCAACTCGTGGCGGAGAGCCACAGCACCAAGGAAATCGCCGCCAAGCTCGATATCAGCGTCAAGACGGTCGACAACCACCGCACGAACCTCATGCGCAAGCTCAACTTGCACGACGTGGCCAGCCTCACTCGCTACGCGGTGGAAATCGGCCTGATCACGCCTCGCAAGCCCCTCTGAGGCCCCCCGTCACTCGCCACCCCACAGCCGGCGCGACACACCGGTTGCCTCGCTTGCTCGCCTCGTCCTCCTGATCCGCAGATCAGGCCAGCAGACGCGCCAAAGCAGTCTCCGCACGGCGGGCCAATACCTCGACCAGGCGCGGATCATCCGCGATCGGCGCACTCATCGCCGTGCACAGCCCCGGGCGGGCCTCCTCGGCCGCGCGACAAATCTCCGCCACGTCGCCTCCGGGACCGGCGTGCCGCCCGGGCGACAGAAACTGCAAAGCCACCACGACATTGCCTTGATCAAAAGGCGGCGTCGCCAACCGCGTGGCGAGCAACGGCTCGTTGAATGCGTATTCGTCCCCCTCGCGCCGCTCCATGGAGGCCGGCGCCACCTCGGCCACCTCTCCACGCAGCACGTCCGATAGTTTCGCCGCCAAGCGGTCTCGCACCTCGGTCACGGACTTCAGGGGCGTGCCATGATCGCAGAGCACCACGCAGGGCTTTACCCAGGCCCGTTCCTGTACCACCGCCCGCACCCGATCAGCCAGTATCGCCACCAGTTCGTGCGGCTCCTCGTCGGGCAACACCAGCGCCTCCGCCAGGATCGCCCTCGCATGCGGATATTTTTTGCCAAGCGATGCCAATCGTTCGGGCACGTAGTCCACCAGCGCGCCGCTAGGCCCGAAAAACAAGGGCAGCAACAAGGCGCGTCCCGATGGGTTCCGGCCAAACCACTCGTCCAGCGCCGGCTCCAACAATTGAGCCGGCACGCCATCCAGCTCCTCCGCCTTTACGCGCGTGGAATGCAGCAAGGATACCGCGCATACCTCGTGGGAAAGCCGCTGCGAGAGTCTAGCCGCCAATCCCCTTAGCGATCGGGTCGAGTCCGCCCTGAACGATCCATTGTCGAACAAATAACAAATAAAGTCGGCGGGCATGAACGAACAAACGAGATTGAGGGCGGTTGGATGGATAATCTGCTTGAGGACCCAAGTTGCATGGCCCTTAACGTCAACCACTCCCTCCACCATGCACGCGTTCATCCGCAAATCCCTCTTTGTCCTCATCGCCGCCTCCGCGGTCTTCGCCACCGGCTGCCGTAAAAAGCCCGCCCGTCCCGATCCTTCCGCCACCGTTATCGGCCAGCCCGGCATGCTCAATCCCGGAGACGCCTCCGGTTTCGGCGCCGGCATGAACAACGGCCTCACCGAGGCCGGCAGCGGCCTCCTGCCCCAGGGCGCCTACGAAGAGGGCGACAAGATCATCACCGCGCCCGAGCGCGCCAAGCTCGACGCCGCCAAGGCCTACCTCGACGCCAACCCCGCCCAGCGCCTACTCATCGAGGGTCGCTGCGACTGGCGCGGCACCGGCGACTACAACCTCGGCCTCGGCGACCGCCGCGCCTCCGCCGCCCGCCAGTATCTCGTGACCATCGGCGTCCCCGAGACGCGCATCGAGGTCCTCTCCAAAGGTGACCTCGAGGCCGTCGAAAACGCCTCCGAGGATGTCATGGCCAAGGATCGCCGCGCCGATCTCGTGGTCCTCAAGAAGTAAGTCCGGTTCCTTTTGTATTCAAAAAGTCCCGACACCCGCGAGGGGTCGGGAC
>JALOTV010000036.1 GCA_025457685.1 Opitutaceae bacterium | reverse complement strand
TGGCGGGCGATCTGGACGCGCTGCCAAGGGGTGAGGCTGGAGTAGATCTCGCGCTGGGTGGCGGCGATCTTCTTTTCGATGGCGGAAATCTCTTTGCCGAGGTCGAGGTTGTTCTCGAGGGACTGCTTGCGGAGCTGCTCGAGCTGGGCGCTCAAGTCGCGCAGGGGTTTTTCAAACTCGAGCGTGTAAATCGGTGCTTCCATGTGGTGGTGGGCTGGGAAAGGGGCGGAGGCTGGGGGGCGGCGGGGAGGCTGTCAACGGGCGCGGCGGCGGCTAAACCCGTGGGGGGACCGCGCTACTTTAGCCCATCTTGATGGGCGGCGGGGTTCTTGAGCTGGTCTTTCCAGCCGAGGATTTTGGCCTGGGCGCCGAATTTCTCCGCCATGGGCTTGTCGCCTTTCTCCATCCAGATGCGGGAAAGGGTGGTGTTGATAAAAAGGTCGTCGGCGCGCAGGGCGTGGGCGCGTTGGGCGGCGTCGAGCGCGGCGTCGAGGCGCCGGGCGCTGAAGTTGATCTCGGCGAGGGCGTGCCAAGCGGCGAAGGACGCGGGGGCGGCGGTGGCGGCGCGGGTGAGTTTTGCGACCGCGAGATCGGTGTCGCCCATGGTGAAATCAAACGTGGCGTCGTCGATGAGGGTCTGCAGTTCGTCGTCGGTCATGGCAGGAGATAAGGGGAGAGCCTCGGGCGGTTGCAAACCGGGGGAAAACAAAAACCGCGACGGCCCGGTGGGGCGCGTCGCGGCGAGGAGAAACGAGATGGGGAGTGGTGCCGATGCCTTGCGACAGAGGCTTACTTTTTCTCGGGGCCGCCGACGAGGGCGAAGGTCAGCTGGATGGAGGGCGAGACCTTGTCTTCGTTTTGGCCGGGCTTGATGCCGTAGTCAGCGCGCTCGATGGAGAAGGCGCCGCGGACGACGAGGAGGTCGCCGGGGAGCTCGGGCTTGTTGATGCGCTTGCCGAAGGCGCCGGGCAGGTAGGTGAGGGTGACGGGCACAGAGATGGACTTGGTCACGCCCTTGAGGGTGAAGTCGCCGTTGGCGGTGGCGGACCAGCGGTTGTCGCCGGCGGGTTTGACGTCGTCGAGTTTGGTGAAGGCGAAGGAGATCTCCGGGTGCTTCTCGGCGTCCACCCAGCCGGCGCTGAGCAGATGCTCGGTCATGGTGGAGTTGGAGGTCTTGAGGGAGTCGGTTTCGACGGCGATCTTGCCTTGGGTGGCGGCGACGTTGGCGAGGTCGAAGGTGACCTTGCCCGCGACGTCGGAGGCGGTGCCGGCGATGGGTTCAAGCACGGAGTCGAGGGTGAACTGGACGGCGTTGACGCCCTTGGGGTCCTCGAAGTCGAAGACTTGGGGAGCGGCGACGGCGGAGAGGATGGTGAAGCCGGCGAAGGCGATTGAGCGGAGGGTGTGGGTCATGGGTAGGAGGGATTGATTGTCTGCGGGGAAAGTTGAACGCGCGGCGCAGGTCAACCGGCGGCACGAGTGGATTTGGGACTGCGACGGCGGATGAAAGTTACGCCGAAAATCACCATGCCGACGAAGATGCCGCCACCTAGGTAATCGACGCCCGGGACGAAACGGTCTTCGTAAGTGATGAATTCGATCTCGGTGATGGGATCGAGCTGCTTCACGGGGACTTGGGTTTGGGTCCAGCCGGAGTGGTAGCCTTTGGCCGCCCAGAAACAGAAGACGAAGAGGGCGACGAGCACGCCCGCGCCGCGCAGAAGGACACGCCAGGCGGCGATGGTGGAGGCGGGCGGAAGATCGGGAGCGGCGCTCATCGTGGCGGCAGGCAAGCGCTTCCGCCGGTGCACGCAAGCGGCGGGGCGCTTTTTCGGGCGCGCGACGGAGCGGCTCAAATGATCAGCATGGCATCGCCGTAACTAAAGAAACGGTATTCGCGGGCGATGGCTTCGGCGTAGATCTCGTGGAGCCAAGCCACGCCATCGGTGGAGCCGGGGGCGAGGAAGGCGGAAACGAGGCACAGCAGGGTGGAGCGCGGTTGGTGGAAGTTGGTGATCAACGCGTCCACGACCTGGAAGCGAGTCGGCGGGTAAAGGTAGATATCGGCCTCGCCCAGGAAGGCAGCGGGCGCGGCGGCAGGCGTCGCCGGGTGCGGATGCTTGCGATAAAAATCCTCCAGAGTGCGAACGCTGGTGGTGCCGACGGCGACGCGGCGGGTGCCGGGCGCGGGGGCCAGCGCGGCGAGCTGGGTGGCGGGCGGGACTTCGTAGATTTCGCGGTGGATGGCGTGGGCCTCGATGGTCTCGGTGGCGATGGGTTTGAAGGTGCCGAGGCCAACATGAAGAGTGAGGTCGGCGGCGCGGACACCGGCGCTTGCCAGAGAGGCGAGCAACTCGGGGGTGAAGTGCAGCCCGGCGGTGGGCGCGGCGGCGGCGACCTGCCGGGCGCGATCGGCGTAAACGGTCTGATAGCGCTCGAGATCGGCGGCGCGTTCCTCGGCGGTGTGCTGGCGGGCGATGTAAGGTGGCAGCGGCACTTCGCCGATGCGGTTGGCCACGCCGACGATGGTGGCGGCGGAGTGGCAGGCGAAGGAGACGCGGGCCGCGCCCTCGGCGTCCTTGGCGAGCACGGTGGCGGTGAAATGACCGTCGAGGCCGAAGGTGGCACCAACGGGGAGTTTTTTACCCGGCCGAAGGAGGCACCACCACTCGTTCTCTTCGGAGCCGGCGGCGGGGCGCAGCAGGAGGCACTCGACGGCGCCGCCGGTGGGGCGAGCGGCGAGGAGGCGGGCGGGAAGCACGGCGGCGTTGTTGCGGAACAAGGTGTCGCCGGGGCGCAGGTATTCGCCGATGTCGGTAAAGGCGCGGTGCTCGATTCGGCGGGTGTCTCGGTGCACCACAAGCAGACGGGAGGCATCGCGACGCGCGGCGGGCGTCTGGGCGATGAGGTGCTCGGGCAGGGAGTAATCGAAGAGGTCGGTGGAGAGCGGGGGCATGCGTGGCGGCTTGGCGACGTTTGGTCGAAAAGAGAGCGGGAAAGAAGCTTGCTCTGC
Organism: Opitutaceae bacterium; assembly: GCA_025457685.1. Classification (GTDB taxonomy): domain Bacteria; phylum Verrucomicrobiota; class Verrucomicrobiia; order Opitutales; family Opitutaceae; genus IMCC26134_A. The sequence continues at coordinate 12,546 of JALOTV010000036.1, read as the reverse complement.
CTCGGGGGGCGAGTTTGTTCACCAGTCCTTCTGGCCACGCCGATGTAGCTCAGTGGTAGAGCAGCGGTATCGTAAACCGCTGGTCGTCGGTTCAATCCCGACCATCGGCTCCAGATTTGAGCACGTGGCCCACCTGCACTGGCGCTGAAAGATCAAAGCGCGACGGCGTCGGGATCGTTTTGCGGCAAGGTGGCGCGCAATGCTTCGGTGAGTTGACGCTCGAATTGGCGCCACTCGCGCCACACGGCGGCGGGGACTTTTGAGGTATGCAGGACGCGGGTGGCAAAGCGCAGCGCCTCGCTCATGCGTTCGCGGTAGAGGGCGAGCGGTGCGCCCGCTGAGTCCAACACGGAACGATCCGGCATGAGACCGAAGTTGGCGGGATCATCGAGCGAAGTCCCGCTGGGACGGAGCGAGATGGCTGCGGGCGCGACCGCCACCGGCGTGGATGGGTGGCTGGGCGTGGTGGCAGGGGGAACTGTGGCGGCTACGGGCGGCGCGGCTACGGGCGAAGATTTGCGAGGGGCGGTGGCGGGGCGAGGCCGGCGGCGTGGAGATTTGGGCGACTTGGCAGGCGCGGCGTGCGCGGCGCGGAGAGCCCGGACGAAGGAACCGAGGTCGGGGTAGCCGAACTGGGCGGGCAGGTGGGCGAGGCGGGCTTGGCGATCAGCCTCGAGTTGATTTTCCAAGTCGCGGACCTTGGCCGCGAGTGCCTGATATTTAAGAAGACTTTGCCGAAATTGCATAATAACGCCGGAGACGGAAAAACGTCACAAAGGACGCGTTATCCAACCGAGTTTTGAATTTCGTGGATGCGTAGTGCTGCGCACACGGCGGACTCCGCGTGTGCCGGCGAGCGAGGCGGGCGGACCTCGCCAGAGGTCTGATCAGGCCGGGGCCTTGCGGTTGGTGGGCACGGCGCCGTCGTTGATCACCTCGCGCATCAGGGTGGTCAGGTAGGGGATGAGCTGCTTCTTGCGGCTGACGATGCCGGGGAGGTCGAAGATCTCACCGTCCTCGACCGAGGGATAAGTGATGCGCTTGGTGAGCTCGGGGTCGCCCTTGAAGAGCAGAAGTGAGTTCTGGGTGTTGATGTCGGTGACGAGCAGGCAGGCGAAGCAAAGGCCCTCGCTGGTGCAGAGCTTGTCGAGGGCATCGAGCAGCTCCTTGGATTTTTGCCAGAAATTGCCAAAGCCGAGCTCCTCGACCTGGGAAACGGCGAAACGCACGGTGTCCTCGTCGTAGATTTTGAAGTCGGTGCGGATGACCTTCTCGGGGGAGTTGGAGAGGATGACCGAGCCGGAACTGAAGATCAGGTTGGCGAGTTCGCGGGCGTCCACGCCGGCGAGTCGGGACAGCCAGTGGAGCAGGTTGGCGTCTTTTTCGGTGGAGGTGGGGCTCTGCAGGTTGAGGGTATCGGAGATGATGCCGCTCATGAGTATGCCGGCGATTTCGGCCGAGGGCACGAGGCCGTCGCGACGGAAGAGATCGGCGATAATGGTGCAGGTGGAGCCGACGGGATCGTTGATGAACAGGATCGGCTGCGGCGTGGCGAGGGCGCCGATGCGGTGGTGGTCGAGAATCTCGGTGATGGTGACCTCCTCGGCGCCGGAAACGGCCTGGCTCATCTCGTTGTGGTCCACGAGCACGAGGCGGGTGCGGACCGGCTTGAGCATGTCGGTCTTGGTGAGGATGCCCTGAAGACGTCCGTCATCGCCGACCACGAGGTAGGCGGGCACGTTGGAGTTGGCCAATTTTTTGCGCAGATCGGAGATGCGCTGGTCGGGCGTGAGGGAGGCGAACTTGCGGTCGATGAGCCGGTCGAGGGTGGTGGCGGAGCGAATGACCCACGCGCTGGTGGCGGTGTCGTAGGGGCTGACGATGAGGGCGAGGCCGGCGGCGGCGGCTTTTTCCACGATGTCGTCGTCGATGGGGAGATTCCCTGTGATGACGAGCAGGCGGACCTTCATCTCGATCGAGCGCAGCTGGATATCACGGCGATCACCCACGATGATGATGGACTGCTCGGAGAGGATGCCGTCGCTCTGGGCGGCCTTGCCGAAGGTGCGGAAATCCATGGCGCCCACGCGGACGAAAAGCTCTTCCTCGCGGTGGGGATCGGGCAGGTGGATGACGCGGGCGCGAAGGGCGCGCACGATGTGTTGCAAGCTGGTGTGGACCTTGCGCATTTCGCGAAGCGCGCGGACCTTGGGGACGAAGAAACCGCCGAGCTGGAAAATCGACACGGTGCCGACGACGCGCTGGTCGGGGGCGAGGACGGGTAGGACGCGCACGTCGTGCTCGTCGATGAGTTCCAGTGCCTCGGCGCAGGTGGCGTGCTGGGGCACGGAGACGACGTTGGTGACCATGAGGTCGCGCACCCGCGGCGTGACATCGGTGAGAAGAGTGGGCAGCGACTGGTTAAAGCGGCTCAGGATCGCGTCGATGCGGGCGTTGGAGTTGCCACAGCGGGCGGGCACGTAGCCGGTCTGGCCGCGGGCCTGTTTGTAGGCGGCGTAGGCGATCGCGGAGCAGATGGAGTCAGCGTCGGGGTTTTTATGGCCGATGATGTAAGTGGGCGGGACGAACGGGGAAGCCGTGGACATGGGAATTTTGAAAAGCGGAAATACTGAAAGACGGAAAAGCGGAAAGGCTTATGGATTAACGGTCGTGGCGTTTTAGTTTGGCTACTATGCTGGTGAAGATCGCGAGGAGCTCGCCGGCCTCGGTCAACAAAGCGGTGAGCGGACCAGAGGCCAAGCCACAGTCTTCCTCCAGTAATTCCAGCCACAGGGCGGATTCGTCGGCCTCTTGTAGGAGAACTTCGAGCTTGGAGATAAATTCGGTTTCGGAGCGAGCGCGTGACGCTTCGCGGGAATGGGCGGCGACCGATGTGCCCGCCCTGAGAAGTTGTCTGCCGATGACGGCGACTTCGTCGCGCTCACGGGGTAGCTCGACGTGGAGCCGAATGACGCCGGACGCGAAACCCTTGCAACGCTGGCGAAGCTCTTCGGGGAGGCGCGACATGGATCTATTGATGCGGACGTATGAGTGGCGTTTCGCCGGCTTAGTTTTTCGGAATTTCAGCTTTTCAGCGTTTCAACATTATCCACCCACGCGGAGATGGCGGCGGGGAGGGGGCGGCGTTCGCGGGTGCGGGAATCGATGCAGATGTGCTCGGTGCGGGCGACGGCGGCGCGCTTGGGCGCGGTGGCGGCGGAGCCCGGCGCGGGCAACTTCCAGAGCACGTAGTCGAGGGCGAAGCCTTCGGGACTGAGGCGAGTCGGCGACACCTCGACGCGGACGCGGTCGCCGCAGACGAGCGGACGGAGATAGGCGGCCTCGCTTTTGGCGATGGGGACGACGAGGCCGGTGTCGGCGAAAAAGGTCGCGAGCGGAATGCCGGCGGCGGCGAGGGCCTCCTCGTAGGCCTCGTGGCAGATAAAAAGGTAGCGCGCGAAAAAGACCACGCCGGCGGCGTCCGTGTCGGGGAAGTGGATGGTGCGGGTGTAGGCGAAGGCCATGGGGTAGAGATGGAAGGACCGGCGACCAATGTCCAACGGCCAATGTGGGCGGAGGAGCGGGGAAGATTCGACGCGGGGTTGACGCGCGGCGCGGCGCGGGTGCGTTGGTCGCATGAACAAGCACGAGATCGCGGAAGTTTTGGAGGAGATCGGGCTCCTGCTCGAATTGCAGGGGGAGAACCCGTTCAAAACCCGCGCCTACCAGGCCGGGGCGCGCGCTCTCGAGGCGATGGAGGCGGACGAGTTTACCGCGCACATGACGGCGGGGACGCTGGGGGAGCTGAAGGGCTTTGGCGAAGCCTTGGTGGACAAGATCGGCAAACTGCACGCGACCGGGAGGCTGGAGTTTTACGACAAGCTGCGCGCGCAGATCCCCGACGGCGTGATCGCGCTCCTCGAAGTGCCCGGCCTGGGGCCGAAAAAAATCAAGGCGCTGCGTGAACAGCTCGGCGTGGAATCGCCGGAAGCGCTGGCGCAGGCGTGTCGGGACGGACGGGTGGCGGCGCTGGCGGGCTTCGGCGAAAAAACCCAGACGAAATTGCTCGAAGGGCTGGCGAATCGCGAAGCCTACGGAAAACGCCACCGCTGGTGGGATGCGCGCGCGGTGGCGCAGCCCATCGTGCACGGTCTGCGCTTGCTGCCCGAAGTGGAACGAGCGGAGGCGGCAGGCTCGCTCCGGCGCAATCTGGAGACGGTCGGCGACCTCGATTTCATCGTGGCGGCGCGCGCGACGAACGGAGCGACCCAGGACGCGGAGACGCTGTCGAAAAACGCGGCCGCGATCACGGCGTGGTTTTGCGGTCAGCCGGATGTGAAGGAGGTGACTGCGCGCGGCGAGACCAAGGCCAGTGTGCGCTTCGCGAGCGGCCTACAGGCGGATTTGCGCATCGTGCCGGCGGAGCAGTTCGCGTTCGCGCTGCATCATTTCACGGGCTCGAAAGACCACAATGTCGCCATGCGCCAGCGGGCGCTCGCGCGCGGCCTCTCCCTGTCGGAGTGGGGACTGGTGCCCGAGGCGGGCGAGGGCACGGCGAAGGAAAAAGCCGAGCGCGGCCTGAGCCTCAAGGCGGAGAACGAGGCGGAGTTGTTCGCCCACCTCGGGCTGGCCTTTGTGCCGCCCGAGCTGCGCGAAGGCCTTGGCGAAATCGAGGTGGCGGAGCAGGCCGCCAGCGGCGGATGCGGGCTACCTCGGTTGGTGGAAGCGGGTGATCTGCGCGGCGCGTTTCACAACCACACCACGGAATCGGACGGCAAAAATCCGCTGATCGAGATGGCGATGGCGGCGGAGGCGATGGGGTGGGAATATCTCGGCATCGCCGATCACTCCAAGTCATCGGTGCAGGCGCGAGGGCTGGACGAGGCGCGACTGGCCGCGCAGGTGGCCACGATCCGGGCGCTCAACGCGAGCGGGCGCTGCCGCACCCAGGTGCTGGCCGGGGTGGAGTGCGACATCCTGCCCGACGGGCGGCTGGATTACTCGGACGAAGCGTTTGTGGAGCTGGGCCTGGACTACGTGGTCGCCTCCGTGCACAGCGCATTCACCCAGGACGAAGACGAGATGACGCGCCGCATCGTGCGCGCGATCGAGCATCCGCGCACCACCATGCTCGGGCACGCCACGGGCCGGCTCCTTCTCAGGCGCGAAGGCTACAAGCTGAACCTCGCCAAGGTCATCGACGCGGCGATCGCCAACCGGGTGGTGATCGAGCTCAACGCCCACCCCTCGCGGCTCGATCTCGACTGGCGCCTGTGGCGACGCGCGGCGGAGCGCGGGCTGCGCTGCGCGATCAACCCCGACGCGCACGACATCGCGGGGCTGCGGCACGTGGAGGCCGGGGTGCGCGTGGCGCGGAAGGGCTGGCTCACACCCGAACACGTGCTCAACACCCGCGACCTCGCCGGCGTGCGCCGGTGGCTGGAAAAACGCGAGTAAACGCCAGGCCGCGTCGGACTACGCCGGCCGCGCCTCAGCTGGCGCGGGTGGGGAATTTGCAGGCGTGGAGGACCTGAAACTTTTGGCCCATCTGGCCCGGGTGGAGTAGGTGGAGCAGGGCGCGTTTGCGCGGGCTGACGGGCGAGGTCTCGCGGGCGAGTTGTTCGGCGATGAAGTCGCCCGCGTGGTGGACGAAGAAACTTTCCTGCGACTCGACGGTCGACGTGGCGCAGCCGTGGCTGGCGAGCGCGTCGCGCAGCCAGTCCCAGCACACGTGGGCGGTGAGGTCCTGTTCGCCGGGGCGGGCCAGCAGGTCGTTGTGCTGGGCATGTTGGTGGTAGGCACGCGCGGTGCCGGCGGGGACGGAGTGCCCGAGTTCGGCAAAGGATTTGCCGTAGTCGAAGGCGACGAAAAGGCCCTGCCATTCCTGCACGGCGAGCAAGGTGGCGAGTTCGGCGGCGGCCCGGGGCGCGTCGAAAACGTAGCCTTCCGGCGTGGCGGCGAACGGCGGCAGAAAACTCCGTGCGTCGTCGGGCGCGGGACCGAGGTCGTGCTCGGCGAGGGCGAGTCCGTCGGGGCTTAGCCCGACCCCAAGTTCGTGCCAGGCGGAGGCGCGGCGCACGAAGCGCCGGATGGGCTGGGCGTCGAAAAGTTCGTTGGAAAACACCACGCAAGGCCCCTGCACGACCAGCGACTCGCCTACGCGCAAGGTGCGGGCGGCGGCGAACGGGTGGGTAGGCACGCCTGCGAGCACGCCGCCGGAGGGCTCGGCTCCGATTTCGAGAAAGGTGTGTGCGGCGGGGTCGAGGCCGGCGTCGCGCAAGAGTTTGGCGCAGGCGGCGGCGACGAGTTCGCCGAAAAGCGGGCCGAGGCTGGTGGCGGTGTAGAAATCCGCCGCGCGGTCGCGTCCCACGCGTTTGCGATCACGACGGTAGTAGCCGAGGGTGGGATCGTAGAGCGCGAGGGCCATGAAGGCGTCGAAACGCAACACGCGCGCGGGACCGGCCTCGCGGGCGAAGGCGGCGGCGAAGGCGGGATCGAGCGGGGCGGGCGGCGGATTTGGCGATGCCATATTTACAAGGGTAGGCGCATGGCCACAGTGCGCGCATGTTCAAACGGATAATCAGCGTCGGCCTCGGCGTGATCGCGGGCTACCTCATGACCCTGGGGGTGGTCGAGGTGGTGCAGGCCTGGAGTCTGTGGCCGGATCGCGAGACGCAGCGGGCGGCGGCGCAGGTGCGCGAGGTGATGATGTTGCTCAACCGGCACCACGTGGAGACGGAGGAGGTGACCGGCGAAAAACTCGCGGAGCGGGCGATCAAGGGAATGGTCGGCGGGCTCGATGCGTATTCGGGTTTTCTGGACGCGAGCTCCTACCGCCAACTCGAGGAAGAGATGGACAGCCGTTTCGGCGGCATCGGCGTGCAGGTGGAGGACGTGGACGGCAAAATCACGGTGGTGGCGCCCATCGCCGGCACTCCGGGCGAACGCGCCGGCATCCTGCGGGGCGATGTGCTCGTGAAGGTGGACGACGAGGACGTGCGGGGCTGGAAACTGGACCGGCTGATCGGCCGCCTGCGCGGAAAACCCGGCACGCCCGTGGCGGTGACGGTGGAGCGCGGCGCGGATGGCGACGCGGCCCCGCGCGAAGTGGAGTTCCAGCTGAAGCGAGAGCTGATCAAGGTGGAGAGCGTGCGCGACGTGGAGCTGCGCGACGGCGGCATCGGCTACATCCGCGTGGTGCTGTTCGGCGAGCGCACCGGCGAAGAGTTCAAGGCGGCGGTCACCCGCCTGCGCGACGAAGGCATGCGCGCCCTCGTGATCGACCTGCGCAACAATCCCGGCGGTCTGCTCACCTCGGCGGTCGAGGTGGTGGAGCCCTTTTTCAACCGCGACGAACTCGTGGTCTATACGGAAGGCCGCGACCCCAAACGCCGCGTGGAACTGCGTGCGGAAAACGCGGAGCGCGCGCTCGAGTTGCCGGTGGCGGTGCTGGTGAACGGCGGCAGCGCGAGCGCCTCGGAAATCGTGGCCGGCGCGCTGAAGGACACGAACCGCGCGGTGCTGGTGGGCGAAAAGACCTTCGGCAAAGGCTCGGTGCAGACGATTTATCCCGTGGGCAAGGACGCGGCGGTGCGCGTGACCACGGCACGGTATTTCACGCCGGGAGGAGCGGTGATTCACGAGAAGGGGATACGCCCCGACATCCGACAGGTCCTCACCCCCGAGCAGGAGAAGGCGGTGTTCCTGCATCGCCTGCGCCCCGATGTGACCGACCCCAAGGCCTTTGAGGAGCGCTTCGGCGTGCCCATGGCGGAGGACACCCAGCTGGCGGCGGCGGTGGCGGAGCTGAATGCGCAACTCGCCGGGGCCGCGCCCACGCGGGGCGGGAAGGACGAGGATACGGATGCCGAAGAGACCGGCGCGGTCGTGGCGGCCGAGCCCGAGGCGAAGGGAGGCGCGAAGTGATCCTCGCGATCGAGACCTCTTGCGACGAGAGCGCGGTGGCGCTCTTCGATCCGGCGCGCGGACTGGCCGCGGAATGGGTGCACAGCCAGATCGCGATCCACGAAAAGCACGGCGGCGTGGTGCCCGATCTGGCGACGCGCGAACACCTGCGCACGGTGGAGCCGCTGTTGGCCCGTGCTCGGGAAGCCTCGGGCGGATATGCGCAAGTCACCGAGGTGGCGGTCACGCAAGGTCCGGGGCTGGCGGGCTGTCTGGCGGTCGGCCTCGCCTCGGCCAAGGCGCTGGCGCTGGCGCTCGGCAAGCCGCTGAAAGGCGTGAACCACCTGCGCGGGCACGTGTGGTCACCCTTCATCGCCACGCATGCGCGGGAGCCGGTTGTATTTGACGAGCGGATACGCGAACTACTTCCGCATCTGGCCTTGGTCGTCTCGGGCGGCAACACCTTGCTCGCCGAGCTAGGCGAAGACCGGCGCATCACCGTGCTCTCGTCCACGCGGGACGACGCGGCGGGCGAGGCGCTGGACAAGGGGGCCAAGCTGCTAGGCCTGGGCTACCCCGGCGGCCCCATCGTGGAGCGCAAGGCGGCGGGTGGCGCGGTGGACGCCTATGCGTTCCCGCGCGGGCTGGGGCCGAAGGCGGAGCTGGATTTTAGCTTCTCGGGACTGAAGACGTCGCTCCGCTACCAACTGGAGAAAATGACGCCGGACGAGATCGAGTCGCGGATGGGCGATTTGTGCGCCAGCTATCAACAGGCGGTGATCGACGCGCTGGTGCGAAAGGCGGGGGCGGCGTTGGCGCGCGGTGCCAGCAAGGGCGGCGCCTACCGCAGCGTGGGCTTGTCCGGAGGCGTCGCGAACAATCGGGTGTTGCGCGCGGCGATGGCCGAACTCGCCGCAAGGCGTGGCGTGCCCCTGCTGGCGGCGGAGCCCAAGCACACCGGCGACAACGCGGGCATGATCGCCTTCGCGGCCTGGGCGGATCCGGCGGCGAGGGCGCGGCAGGTCGTCGAGGGCGGCGACGCAGGCGAAGGCGCGAAGTTAGAAATCCAGCCTGGCTGGGAACTCGGGAACGCGTGACGAAGTGCCGTCGCGCTGCGCGGCCGGGGCGGCGGTCTTACGGCGTGAACCCGAGCTGGTCGGCCTGGCGACGGAAGCGGGCGATGGCTTGGGCGGCCTCGAGATTGTCGATGGAAACGAGCCGCCAGTCCCACGGACGCCACGAGTTGCGCCGCCAGCGGAAAGCGGTGGGGCTGTCGGTCGCGCGCGAAGCCTCAATGGCGCCTTGGGCCACGGGACTGCCCTGACCGCCTAGGCGAATCAGCCCGCGGGTGACGGCGCTTTTTTTCAGCGGATCGAGCACCAGTTCGGAGCGCTCGCGGCGGACGGTGCAGACGATGAAATGGCGACGCACCTCGCCGGCGAGTTTCACGGCTTCGGCGCGATCCAGGCCGAAGCCGTCGGCGTAGTCCTCGCCGAGATACGCCCCGAAGGCCTCGAGGTCGTTGTCCTCGAGGGCGGACAAAAGGCCGTCCCAAGACCGCTCGACCCCGCGGGCGGGGCTGAAGAAAGGCAGCGCCAGCCAGAGCAGCAACGCCGCGCCGACCGCGCCGACGGTCAGCAGTATTCGGCGATCGGGCATGCGGACAAACACGGTGCGAGGAGCGGGCGGGCGGAGTTTAACGGAAGGCGGCCCAGACGCGCTGGACGTCGTCGTTGTCCTCGAGGGCGTGGAGGAACTCGCCGACCTCGACGCGCTCGGCGTCGTTGAGTTCCGGATACGATTTGGCGAGGTAGCCCATTTCGGAGGTGATGACCGTCCAGCCGTTGGCCTTGAGCCACTCGGACACGCTGTGGATGGCGGTGCGCTCGCAGAGGAAGCGCGCGCCGGTGACACCCTCGGCGGGAATGTCGTCGTTTTCGTTGTGGCCGAGGGGGGCGAAATCGTTCGCGCCCGCCTCGATGGCGGCGGCCTCGAGATCGGCGCCGGCGGCGGGGGTGTAGGCCTCGACGATGCCGAGATGGTCAAAGAGGAACTTGTTGGAACCGGTGGTGCCGAGGATGCCTTTTTTGAACAGCACGCGCATCTCGGGGGCGAGACGCTGGACGTTGTCGGTGTAGCACTCGACCACGACGGGGATCTTGTGCGGGGCGTAGCCCTCGAAGGTGACGGCGGTGAGGTCGGTCTTTTCGCCGCCGGTGCCGGCGCCCTTGTGGATGGCGCGTTCGATGACGTCGCGCGTCACAGAGGCTTTTTTGGCCTTTTCGACGGCGGCGAACAGGCGGGCGTTGGCGGCGAGATCGCCACCGCCGAGTTTGGCGGCGACGGTGATTTCCTTCACCAGTTTGCCGACGATCTGACCCTTGCGGTTGTTAACGACGGCGCGTTTCGCGTGAAGCCATTGGCGTCCCATAAGTGATGTGGTTTGGAGGTTTTGGAGAGTGAAGCGAAGGGATTAGCTAAGCGCTCGGCAAGAGGCGGGCACGGATAAAACGCGGGCGGCGCAAAACTTCGCGAAGATGCGAAAAAGTTGGAGGGATTTGGAAGCTTGGTGCGTAATACCCTCTCGAAACCGGGTCTGCCGAATGCCGGCGCCCGCAGCCCACTAAAACACGATTACCCACTGATTATGAAAACCATTCGTTCCCTGCTCGTGCTGGCCTTTGCCGCCGCGTTTGCCACCACCGCCGCGTTCGCCGACCAAGCGGGCAAGAAAGCCGAACCGAAGCCCGAGAAAGCCGCCTGCGGTTGCGCCGTGGCGGCAGACGGCAAGGTCTGCGGCGTGGACAAAGAGTGCTGCTGCAAGGGCAAGAAGGCCAAGGGCCAGGCCCAGGCGGAAGCCGCCAAGGCCAAGAAGGATGAGGTCAAAGCCAGCAAGAGTGAGGTAAAGGAATGCTGCGCCAGCGGCACCTGCGCGACCGGCGAGTGCAAGGCGGCCTCGGCCAAGAAGGACAAAAAGGAAAAGAACGAGAAGAAGGAGAAAAAGGACAAGAAGGCCGACAAGGCCGAGAAGGCCAAGGGCGGCGAGTGCAAGGACTGCACCGCTTGCGCGGCCCCCAAAGCGGAGAAGTAAATCGGCTCGGGCATGCGCCCGTGGCCGTGAGTCGCAGCGTTTCGCAGCCCCCGCATCCCGGGGGCTTTTTCGTGGGCGGATAGGGCGGGCGCGCGTCGGCGGCGTGCGGACGTTGACGCGGCGGGGGCTTTACGGCGTGGTGGCGAAATATGTCCGACGCACCCGAGTCCGCCGCGCCATCCCAGCCCATTTTGCCTCCTGTGGAGGATCAAGTGGATCTGGCGTGGTGGAAGCGCCACGCGACACCCTTGGTGGCGGGGCTGGTCTTTGCAGCGACACTCGCGGCCAGCGTGGCGATGATGCCGCCGGCGCGTTATCCGGAGCTCGCTTATCTGTTCGCGGCGTCGGCGGCCTACTGGGCTTATCGTGCGCCCTCGTGGCGGTGGTATCTGGCGGCGACGGTCGGCGCGCAGATGGTGGCCTGGACTGTGGTGCTCGGCTGGCTGGGCAACGTGACGTGGGCGGGGCTGTTTTTGCTCGGGCCCTTCATGGGCGCCTGGGTGGGATCGTGGTTCGCGGCGGTGCGCTGGACGATGCCCAGGACGGACGGTCGCCCCTGGGCGCAACGCGTGCTGGCGGTGCTGGCGCTGGGTGGCGCGTGGGTGTTGATCGAGTGGACCCGCACGTGGCTGCTCAGTGGCTTCCCTTGGCTCCCGCTGGCGGCCACGCAGTGGGAGCGTTTGAGCGTGTTGCAACCGGCGGCCTACACGGGAGCGTGGGGAGTGTCATTCGTGCTGGTGGTGGTGAACGTGGCGCTGGCGGCCTACGCCCACAAATTGCTGGGCGGCGGAGTGGAGCGGGCGCGCACACGGTGTCCGGAATTTATGGCGGCGATGGTCCTGCTGCTCGGGTGCATACTGCTGACGGCGCGCGAGACCTTTAACCGGGCGCGGTTTCACCAGCACTGGGCGAACGTGGGCATCGTGCAACCGGCCATCCCGCAAAGCGTGAAATGGGATCCGCAGGAAGCCGGCGAAATCCTGCGCACCCTGGAGGCGGAGACCCTCAAGGCGGCGGCGGTGCGCCCCGACCTGCTGCTCTGGCCCGAGGCGACCACGCCGCTGGCGGTGCTGGGCGATCCAGGCATGCGCCGCTGGCTGGAGGATCTGGTGCGGCGGGGACGGGTGCCGCTGATCTTTGGTTCGGTGGCGTATGAAAATCTGGATACGCCGGAGGAGCGCTGGTCGAACGGGGTGTTTCTGGCCACGCCGGAGGCCGGACTGGCGGAAGGGTTTTATGCGAAACGCCACCTGGTGCCCTTCGGCGAATATGTGCCGCTGCGCCCCGTGCTGGGCTGGTTGGAAAAAGTGGTGCCGGTGGGCGGTGATTTCGCGGCGGGCGAGGACGCCGCGCTGTTGACGGTCAACCTTCACGGCGTGGAGACGCGCGTCGGCGCCTTGATCTGTTACGAGGATATTTTTCCCGGTCTGGCGCGCGATAGCGTGAAGGCGGGCGCGGAGGTGCTGGTGGTGAACACGAACAACGGGTGGTTCGGCGAAGGCGGGGCGGCCTATCAGCACGCGGCGCATGCCGTGCTGCGCGCGGTGGAG
>JALOTV010000269.1 GCA_025457685.1 Opitutaceae bacterium | reverse complement strand
TTTCCATGCCGGATCCGACGCAGCACCAGAAATGTTTTTCGGGGCGCGAATAGACGCGGTAGTGGCCGGGGCGGATTGGGGTGAAATAGACGTAGCCTGGGTGGCCGACGTGGATGGAGGCGAGGATGTGGTTGTAGAGCGCGCGTTCGTAGTAGTCGGCGTAGGCGGCGTCGGGCGTGTGGGTGAAAAGCTGCTCGGTGAGACGGAGCAGGTTGTGGGTGTTGCAGGTTTCGGGGCCTTCGCGGTGCTCGAGCAGGCCACGGAAATCGGCGGGGTCGTTAAAATGCTCTGCGACGCTGTTGCCGCCAAAGGCGACGGAGCGGCGGCGGGTGACGGTCTCCCAGAAAAAGCGCGCGCCGGTGGCTGCCTCGGCATCGCCGGTGAGGGCGGCGACGCGCTGGAGGCCGATGACCTTGGGAATCTGGGTGTTGGCGTGCAGGCCGGTGAGGCGGTCCTCGCCGCGCTGGAGCGGATCTAGCACGGCGTGGTGGTGGAAGCGTCGGGCGAGGCGCAGGAAACGCTCCTCGCCGGTGATGGCGGCGAGGTCGGCGAGGACCTCGTTCATGCCTCCGTGCTCCGCGCGCAGCATGTCCTGCATCTGCGCGTCGGTGAGGCCGGCAGTGACGCGTTCGCACCATTCGCCGTAGCGGACGAGCACGGCGCGGGCGGGTTCGTGGCCGGCGATGAGCAGGGCGTCGCGCAGGCCGGCGAAGGTTTTGTGCAGGTTATACCACGGCACCCATTTACCGCTGAGGTCGAAGCCACCGGCGGTGAATTTGCCGGCGGCGAAGTCGGCCCAGAAGGCGCGTCCGCCGGGGATGCCGCCAAGGTAACCGTCGCCTGCCGCGTCTTGGCAGAGGGCGAATTCGGCGACCATGTGAGCGAGGCGGCGACGGGCCTCTGCGTCGTCGTTGGCGGCGCCTAGGTGGGCGAGGGCGGATAGGTAGTGGCCGGCGGTGTGGCCATCGAGACCGACGGCCTCCCAATCACCGTAGGACGGCTTGCGCGGGGCGAGGCCGGCCTCGCGGCGGAAGGGCGCGAGCAGGCGGTCGGGATCGTGGGCGAAGAGGTAGGCGCGATTGGCCGCGACGGCGTCGGCGAAGGGACCGGGGAGTATCCGCACGGCGGATACAGGATACAGTTCGGCGGCGGGCGGCGGAGCGGCGAAGGTGGTCACGGCGAGAAAGCCGGCGGCGAGGGCGCGGCGGAGCGGGTGGGGCATGGTTGGGCCCGCATACGCTGCGCAGGCTCCCGACCAGGCGGGAGCGCGGGAAGATCGGACAGTCAGCTCAGAGCCCGGCGATGGCGGAGCTGACGACCTCGCAGGCGCGGTCGATGGCGGCGCCCTCGTGCGCGCTGCTCAGGAACCAGGCCTCGTAGGCGCTGGGCGGCAGATAGACACCGCCGGCGAGGCAGGCGTGGAAGAAGCGTCCAAAGAGCTTGGCGTCGGAGCTCATGGCGCTGGGTAGGTCGTGCACGCGCTGCTCGGTGAAGAAGAGACTGAACATGGAGCCGCAGCCGGGGGCTTGCAGGGCGATGCCCTTGGTTCGGGCGGCGGCGAGCGCGGCGTCGCGCACGCGGCGACCCAGGGTGTCGAGACGGGCGTAGGGATCGAGTTCGTCGAGCAGGCGGAGCTGGGCGATGCCGGCGGCGAGGGCGAGCGGATTGCCCGAGAGCGTGCCGGCTTGGTAAACCGGACCGAGCGGGGCGAGTTTATCCATGATCTCGGCGCGACCGCCGAAGGCACCAACGGGCAGGCCGCCACCGATGATTTTGCCCAGGCAGGTGAGGTCGGGAACGATATTCTCGAGTTGTTGCACGCCGCCGCGCGAGAGGCGGAAGCCGGTCATGACCTCGTCGAAGATGAGGACGGCGTTTTCGCGCGCGGTGACGGCGCGGACGTGTTGAAGAAAACCGGGCTCGGCCTGAATGAAGCCCACGTTGCCGATGTAGGGCTCGAGGATTACGGCGGCGATCTGGCCGGGGTTGGCGGCGAAGGCGGCGTCGAGGGCGGCGGGATCGTTGAAGGGGAGGACGACGGTCTCGCGGGCGAAGGCGGCGGGCACGCCGGCGCTGTCGGGGTGGCCGTGGGTTAGGGCGCCTGAGCCAGCGGAGACGAGCAGGGAGTCGGAGTGGCCGTGGTAGCAGCCGGCGAACTTGATGATTTTGTCGCGACCGGTGTAGCCGCGGGCGAGCCGGATGGCGGACATGGTGGCCTCGGTGCCGCTGGAGCACATGCGCACCTTCTGGATGGACGGGAAGAAGGAGACGATGAGCTCGGCCATCTCGACCTCGTAGGGATTGGGCGTGCCAAAGGAGGTGCCGCGCGAAAGGGCGTCGGTAATGGCTTCGCGGATACGCGGGTGGTTGTGGCCGTGGATGGCGGGGCCCCAGGTGCAGACGAAGTCGATGAGCTCGCGACCGTCGGCGGTGGTGAGGGTGGCACCCCGGGCGGAGCGGGTGAAAAACGGCGCGCCGCCGACGGAGCGAAAAGCGCGGACGGGAGAGTTAACCCCGCCGGGAATGAGGCGCTGGGCGCGGGCGAAGAGATCGGGGGAAGCGAGAGAGGACATTATTTTTAACCGCGAATGGACGCGAAGGGACGCGAATATAAAGGCAAATTTACGGAAGGAAATGGATCGGGTATTCGTGTGAATTTGCGTCCATTCGCGGTGGAAGTTAGCCGACGTATTTTTGGACGATGGGAATGCGGCGGCCGACGCCGAAGGCGAGGGGGGTGATCTTGAGGCCGGGGGCGGCTTGTTTTCGTTTGTATTCGTTGAGGTCCACCTTGCGGCAGATGTCGCGGACCATTTCGGCCGGGAAACCGCGCGCGACTAGCTCGGCGCGGCTGAGGTGTTCCTCGACGTAGCCGGCTAGCAGCGCGTCGAGCACGTCGTATGGCGGAAGGCTGTCTTGGTCCACCTGTCCGGGGCGGAGCTCAGCGGAGGGCGGCTTCTCGATGGTGTTGCGCGGGATGATCTCGCGGCCGGCGGACTCGTTGATCCAGCGGCAGAGGGCGAAGACCTGCGTCTTAAAGAGGTCGCTGATCACGGCGAGGCCGCCACACATGTCGCCGTAGAGCGTGCAGTAACCGACGGCGACCTCGCTCTTGTTGCCGGTGGTGAGGAGGAGGGCGCCAAATTTATTGGATAGGGCCATCATCAACACGCCGCGCGTGCGGGCCTGGAGATTTTCCTCGGTGACGTCTGGCGCTCGGCCGGCGAAGAGTGGAGCGAGGGCGCGCTCGGAGGAGGCGACGGTGTCGGCGATGGCGATGGTCTCGAAACGGATGCCGAGATTGCGCGCGAGGTCGCGGGCGTCGTCCTTGGAGTGCTCGCTGGAAATGGCGGAGGGCAGCGAGACGCCGATGACGTTTTCCGCTCCGAGGGCGGCGACGGCGAGCTCGGCGACAAGGGCGGAATCGATGCCGCCGGAGAGGGCGACGAGGGCGCGTTTGAAGCCGCTTTTGTGGGCGTAGTCGCGAAGGCCGAGGACGAGGGCGGCGTGGATCTCCGCCAGCGGCGGAGAAGAGACCTGAGGGCTGGGACCTGAAACCTGAGAGCCGACCGAAATGACTTCGCGGGCCTCGGCGAAGGCGGGGAGGCGGTGGGCGAGGGTGCCGTCGGGGGCGGCGACTAGGCTGCGGCCGTCGAAGATCAACTCGTCGTTGCCGCCGATGGCGTTGCAATAGACCACGGGCGCGCCGAGGTCGCGGGCTAGCTCGGAGACGATGCGTTCGCGCAGGTCGTTCTTGCCGGCATACCAAGGGCTGGCGGAGAGGTTGAGCAGGAGGTCGATGCCTTGCTCCTTGAGCTGCGCGACGGGGTCGAGCTTGTGCAGGCGTTGGTCGCCGGGGGACTCGTTGGCCCAGATGTCTTCGCAGATGGTGACACCGATGCGCCGGCCCGCGTGAACGATGACCGTCGGGGCGGTTGCGGGCTCAAAGTAGCGGTCCTCGTCGAACACATCGTAGGTGGGCAGCAGGCATTTTTTGGCGAGTTGCTGGATGCGGCCGTGGTGGCAAAAGGCGGCGGCGTTGAAGGCGCGTCGGCCCGTATCGGAGGGGTTGGCCACGACGGTGCCGACCAGGAGCGGCACGTCTCCTGTGGCGGCGGCGAGTTCGGCGGTGGCGTTTTCCACGTCCTGGACGAAGCGGGTGCGCAGAAGGAGATCGCGCGGCGGGTAGCCGCAGACCGCGAGTTCGGGGGTGACGACCAGTTCGGCGCCGGCGGCGACAAGTTCGCGGTAGGCGGCGAGCAGGCGGGCGGTGTTGCCGGCGAGGTCTCCGACGGTGGGGTTGAGCTGGGCGAGGCCGATGCGCATGGGAGCGGGGAGCGGGAGGCGTGAAACTGGGTGAAAAACGGATACGTTGGCCCTCGTC
>JALOTV010000268.1 GCA_025457685.1 Opitutaceae bacterium | reverse complement strand
CGGTCGCCCGGCTCGGGGAAGATCGGGATGATGCGCGGATAGGTCGCCGGATCGGGCAGATCGACTTCGCTGTTGCGGTAGCCGACGCCGCTGTAGTCCGGCACCACATCACCTTTGGCGGTGGGCGTGTAGACCAGTTTGCCGTCACTTCCGAGTGAGACGAGTGAGGCTGGCTGCGCCGAAAGAACACTTGCGGCGGCCAGGAAGAGAGCGCCCCAAAGGGCGCGCAGACAGTTCAGGTGGGGGTGGAGCATGGGTGCGGTCCGGGTGGGGGTTGAGGTCTGCATCCAATCCCTGCGCCGTCCCGTGATCGTGAGTGATGCTCGATACGCCAGCCGAGACGCTGCCGAGATGGATGCTCCCTTCGCTGCAATCGCAGGCCTGTGGAAAATCAATCCCTATAACCACGACGTCAGCGCGACGCTTTTCGCCGCAGCCTTTTTCTCCTGCGGAAACAAAAACCGGCTCACAAATCAATAGACCAAAAGGGCGGTGCCGGCCGGCCGCCGCGAACCGCTCACCGGTTGGTTTCCACAATCCATTTCACCGCTTCCTGCGCGGCCGCGAAACCGAAGACACCGGTCACCCACACCGCCGTGCCGAAGCCCGTCGCGCAATCCAGCGTCAGCGTGCTGCCCGGTTCCTGCGTCGTGCTGCACGTGCCATCCGCCCAGGGGAAAACCGGATGCTCCGCCGAGGAGACGCAGCGCACACCGTAGTGGTTGCCCTTGCCTCCGGCGAAGCCGTGGTCGCGGCGCAGTTTTTTCCGCACCAGCCGCAGCAGTCCGTCGCCATGGGAATCCCCGAGATCGCCCGTGCGGACCAGCGTCGCGTCGCGCTTGCCTCCCGCGCCGCCCACGGTGACACAGCGCACGCCCCGCTGCACACAGCTCGCGATCAGCAGCGCCTTCTGCGTCATGCCATCGATCGCATCGATGACCACATCGTAGCCGGGTGCCAGGAGCCGCCCGGCGGATTCCTTGGTGAAAAACTCCGCGCGCGCCTCCACGCGGCACGCCGGCTGGATCAGGCGTATCCGCTCGGCGAGCACCGCGACCTTGGGCCGCCCGATGCCGCCGTCCAGGGCGGGGAGCTGGCGGTTCACATTGGTCACGCAGACATCGTCGAGATCGACCATCGTGATCGCGCCGACCCCGCTCCGCGCCAATCCCTCCACCGCCCACGACCCGACACCGCCGACGCCGACCACGCAGACGTGCGCCGCCGCCAGCCGCTCCAGCCCGGCCCGGCCGACGAGACGGCCGACACCGCCGAAGCGGTCCTGATAATCCTGCGGGAGTGGAGTCGTGCCCATGCGACCGCACTCCTAGGCACAAAAAAACCGCGCCCGGCAAATCCGTTTTGCCGGGCGCGGTGTCGCAGAGTTCTTAATCGCCGCCAGCACCGCTTCACGCTCCTGCTCGGCATCGATGTTGATCATGACCACGGGGCATTGTTTGCCGCCGATCAGGTTGATGTTCTCAGCCAGCTTTTCGAGGTCCTGAGGCAGCTTTTCGTACGTCGCAGACCAGAACACGAGGCACACCAGTTTGCCCTGATGCGCGGAGACATCGACCGGCTTGCCATCGATCGCGGTGAACTTCAGCTCGAAGGGCGCGGCGCGCATTTCACTGAACCGCTTCATCGCGCGTGCCCAGTTCAACGTGGCGCGGTCTTTGACCTCCAATACTTCGTCGAGAAACCTGGGGGCGTCGCGCGGCGTGATCTGAGCGGCCGCCTCGTAGAAGGCGGCCGCACGATTGCGCAGCAAATTTTCGTGGGAAGGCTCCTTCAGCTGGGCCAGGATCTTGTCCTGCCAGCTGGCAAACGTGTCCTTGTTTGCGTTGGCGTAGCGAAACATGCCCTCGGACATTCCCGTATCCAACGCGAGCAGCACGGGACGCACCTCGGCGGGAGTCTTGTCGTCAAAGAGCGGAGTCAGCAGCGCGCTTTGCACCTGGCTGTAGAAGATGCCCCGCAGCGCCGGCTTGGACTTAAACTGGTCCTTGAGCTGGATCATGTAGTCGATGACCCGGTTGATTTCTTTGTGCCGAGGATGAGCTTGGACGAAATCCAAGCCGGCTTTGCTCAACTGATTGACGCGCTCCTGATTCGAGGCGGCTTCCCTGTCGTCATACAATTTTCTCAGCGCATCGTAGGCGATGTCGCCGGGAGACTTGTCGGCGTCTTTGGGCGCAGCCACAAGGGCCGCAGCGAACAGGCAGAAACAGGCGGTGAGACCGCGCAGCAGGCGTAGGGTATTCATCATGGGGGACGTACGGGGGTGGATCGAAGGGGACGCGTCCTATCGAGCCCAAGCGACCCACGCGTGCAAGCCCGGAGCCGGACATCCTCAACCCGGCACGCCTCACGGCATCAAGCAGTGCTCCGGCTTAAAAGCCCTTGCACGGCCGCTACTGCCCGCGCCTCGCGCTGCGCCCCCTCACCCGCGATCTCCACAAACGGCAGGCCGCGCATCGCCAACGCCTCCCGCCACCGCTTCGCATTCTCGGCACGGGCAGCCTCGTCGGGGAAAACCCGCTGCGGATCCGGCGCGAAGGGGATGTCCGCCGCACACAGCAGATAAAGCGAAGCCGAGCGTGCGCGTTTCTCGGCCTCGCCCCGGACCCACGGTGCGCAGCAGCCGGGAAACAAAAGATCCACCCACAGGACATGCGTGAGCAGGTCGGTGTCATGAAAAACCAACCGCCCCGCCCCGCCCGCCGCCTCGTCCTCGCCGGCGATCTGCCCGCGCGCGATCGCCTCCAGGTCGCCGGCCGCGATCCGCCCGTCATGCTCATCCCAATACTGGCGGACGTACTCCGGCGACCAGGGCTCGCCGAAACGCCCGGCCAGCCTCGCCGCGAGCGACGATTTGCCGGTCGATTCCGTGCCGAAAAGCACCACCCGGTGCACACCGCGCGCGCTCACGCCCCGCCTTTCCGGGAAGCGTCCGCCGCCTGCGCCGCCCGCCAGGCGCTCCAGCCCGCCAGCGCGAGGAGCAGGTAAACGGCGTAAAGAAACGCCGTGAACGCCAGCTCCGCCGACCAGTAAGTCGCGACCGCCACCGTGTTCACCACGACCCAGAGCGGCCAGTTCGCGATGACCTTCCGCGCCTGCAACACCTGCGCCGCCACGCTGAACGCCGCGATGAATGCATCGCGCCACGGCATCGCCGCGCCGGTCCAGCGGCCCACGGTCAGCGCCCAGACCGCCGTCGCCGCCGCGGCCAGCCCCAGGGTAAGCGCCCAGCCACGCGCACCGAGCCGCGTCACCGGCAGCTCGGGCGCATCCCCGCGCGCCCGCAGCCAGTGGCGCCAGCCCCAGGCGAGGGTCGCAAAAAAGAACACCTGCAGCGCCGCATCCGCCGGGAATTTTGCCCGCCAGAACAAAATCCCCTGCACGCTCACCGCGAGCAGGCCTACCGGAAACGCCCACAGACTGCGCCGGATCATCAGCACCACTCCGGTGATGCCCAGCAGCAGATTGGCCAGATCCAGCCGCGACGACGCGGCCAGCCCGTCCCAGACGGTGCGCGCGACCTCAGTCATGCGTGGTGCGGCATGGATCGCCTGGGTGCAGCGCGTGGGTGGAGCGCGACCTCCGGGCGCGCTGGATCGATGCCCGCCCCATCCGGAGAACGCGCTCCGGGCGCGCTGTTCGCTCCGGGCAGACCGTTCGTCCGCCATTCCGCTTCTCAACCGAAAAACGCGCCCGGAGGTCGCGTTCCACCTCTCCATGCGCTGTCATGACTTTCCGGCGACAAACGCCTCCATCGCCTCGCGCGTGATCGTGTGGCGCGCCGCGCAGCGCGGGCAGCGGATTTCGATTTTCTCACCCTCGCCGAAAAGGCCGGACGGATCCTGCTTCATGACCGGCGAGAGCACCTCCATCATCCGCTGCTGGTTGCACCCGCAGTGCCAGCGATGGATGCGCCGCTCCAGCAGGGACAAGGTCTCCGTCTGAGCCAGTGCGCGCACCGCCGCCGCGTCCAGCGCCTGCATCCACGGCACATCGCAATCCGGATGCTCGCTCACCAGCGCGAACTCCTCCTCGGCCAGCTGAAAAAAACGCGCCGGACGCTGCTCGCTCTGCGCATAAAAAGTCTCCACGGCAACCAACGGATCCGACCCCGCAAAATTGACCGCGCTGCGCCGCTTCGGCTGACCGGGCTTCACCACATCGCAGTAGAACACGTTGCTTTCGAGCTGCCGCACATCCTCGTCAAAAACACGCCCCGTGATCGCCCCCGTCTCATTGTCGCCGGTGAGGAAGATGTTCACCAGCGGCTCCTGGAAATTCAGGGTCCACGCCGTCATCTCGTTCCACGGACGCGAGGCGCAATGCAGCGCAAACGCCGCCAGCGCCCGCTTGAACAGCGCCGCATGCTCGGGCGCGACCTGGACCCTCTGCTCCCCGAGATGCAGGTAGTAATCCACGTACAGCTCCGAGAAATCCGCGCGCGCCAGCAGCACGTTGCGGTGGCGCACGAAAAACGTGGGGATCTCCAGTCCCGGCTCGGAGGGAGTGACAGGCTTCGATTCAGACATGCGCGCAACGGAAGCGACAACCCGCCGCACCGCCAGCCCGCAGTTGCAATTCCTGCAACCGGCAAAACCACCGCTTCAGGCTCGCCCCGCGGCGCAGCCGCCGCAGCCGGACAACAAGATCTGCACAGTCCCCGCCAAGCCCTGCTGAGAAAACTTATGACCAGCGTGCGATCATGGCCGCACACTCTTCACCATGATCTCCGCCCACGATTCTTTCGGACTGCCCCCGGCGTCCGTCCGCGCCCCCGATCTGGCGTTGATCAGGAAACACAGCACCAACGCCCCGCGCTACACCTCCTACCCGCCGGCCACCGAGTTCACCACCGACCTCGGCTCCCTGTGCCTCGACGAGGCCATCGAGGCGGACAACCGCTCCGACTCCCGCCCGCTCTCGCTCTACATCCATCTCCCCTTCTGCGAATCGCGCTGCTGGTACTGCGGCTGCACCACCGTCATCACGCGCGACAAAACCGCCGCCGAGGGATACCTCGATGACCTCGCCCGGGAAATCGCCCTCTACCGCCCCCGGCTCAACCCCTCCCGCCGCGTTGTGCAGCTCCACCTCGGCGGCGGCACCCCCACCTTCCTCAGCGGCCCCCAGCTCGACCGCCTCGCCGCCATCCTCCGGGAAAACTTCACCTTCGATCCCGGAGCCGAAATCAGCGTCGAGATCGATCCGCGCCGGCTCACGCCCGAACAAGTCTCCGCGCTTCACCGCCTCGGCGCGCGTCGCGCCTCCCTCGGTATCCAGGACACGGATCGCCGCGTGCAGCTCGCCATCCACCGGCACCAGCCCCACGCGCTGAATCAGCAGGCCTTCGCCTGGCTGCGCGAAGCCGGCTTCCACTCCGTCAACGTCGATCTCATCTACGGCCTGCCGCTCCAGACTACGGTCTCGTTCTCCCGCACGCTCGACGACATCCTCGCCCTCGCGCCCGACCGGCTCTCGGTTTTCGGCTACGCCCACGTCCCGCACATCAAACCCGCCCAGCGCATCTTCGAGGAACGTGACCAGCTGCCCACACCCGAGGAGCGACTCGCCCTGTGGGCCCTCGCCCACGAACGCCTCACCGAAGCCGGCTACATCGACATCGGCCTCGACCACTTCGCCCGTCCCGGTGACGAGCTCGCCCTCGCCCAGCGCGAAGGCAGCCTGCACCGGAATTTCCAAGGCTACAGCACCCGCGCCGGCGCCTCCGTGTACGCGTTTGGCATGTCCGCCATCTCCTCGACCGGC